>NZ_JAODYT010000013.1:0-83217 GCF_029834875.1 Pseudomonas sp. GD04158
TCTGCTGCGCCGTATCGCCTTTCGGCTGCGCGGTCTCCGACAGTACGAATCCCAGGGTGCCGCCCACGATTGCCGTGGCGACCACGGCGGTTATCCAGCGTTTTGACATGCCACTTCTCCTTCCTCTGGTAAGGCGAAAGGGGGCAGTCTAGGTACGCGGGTGCCAGAAATTCGCTATGCACTTCACAGCCAGGCCGAGCGGCGCGAGGCGTGGGCGCTAACTTGGACGCTTGTCTCACCCGCAGGGTGTATTGCGTCTCGTTTGTGAGTTGGGCGGGCGGCTTGGCACGGCCGAGGCAAGTCTGCTTGGCAGCCAGGCGGAGCTTCACCGCGCCTGCCGTGCACCTTGTGCCTACTCGGGGATTGCCGCAGCCGTGCGGCTGGGCAGTTGCTCGGGCAGGTGAGCCAGCGCCTTGAGGGCCAGCTCGCGGTTCGGATAGCTGCCATAGAGCAGGGCGTAGCGAGTGCCGCTTTCGTGCTGCTGCAGGCGCAGCGGCTGGTCGGGATGACGGCCGAGCAGGGCCTGCATGAACGCCTGGCTTTCGCCTTCGATCAGGCGAATGGTATAGCGCTCGTGGGCCCGCGCCGTCGCGACGTCGCCGCCCTGACCATCGCCCAGACTGGCCGGATCGACCGGCCTGGGCGTCTCGATCAGGCTGCGTTGTGGCTGTGGCTGTGGTTGCGCAGGCTGGAGCTGGGGCTGGCGCAGATCGGTGACGGGCGTGGCCGCGTCCTGGCTGAACAGATCGTGGGCCTGCGGCGGCAGGTGGTGGTAGCCGCTGGCCTGGCCGAGCAGGCGCAGGTCGCGGTACTTGCCGAGGCTCAGGTTGGCCAGGCCTACGCCGTCGCGCGCCACACTCGGACGCAGGAAGACCATCAGGTTGCGTTTCTGCCGTGCGTCGCGGGTCGAGCGGAACAGCCGGCCGACGCCCGGGATGTCGCCCAGCAGGGGAACCTTGCTCGCGCTGGCCGAGGTGTCGTCCTGAATCAGGCCGCCGAGCACGATCACCTGGCCGTCATCGGCCAGCACGGTGCTCTTGATCGAGCGCTTGTTGGTGACCAGATCCACCGCCTGGGCATTGAGGCCGGTGCTGGGAGCGATGGAGGAGATTTCCTGCTCGATCACCAGGCGCAGCGTGGCGCCGTCGTTGATATGCGGCGTGACCTTGAGGGTGACGCCGATGTCCTTGCGCTCGATGGTGGTGAAGGGATTGCCCGCGCCCGACGCGTCGGTGGTGTAGGAGCCGGTCTGGAACGGCACGTTCTGCCCGACCAGAATCTCCGCCGGCTGATTGTCCAGGGTCAGCAGTGTCGGCGTGGACAGCAGATTGCTCTTGCCGGTGGCTGACAGGGCGGTGATCAGCATGCCGAAGTTGTCATTGCCCAGGCCGAAGATCGCTCCGTTGGGCAGCGTCTTGGCCAGCTCGGCGGTCTCGTCGCGGGCGATGGCGCCGAGCAGGGTGCCGATGGACAGTCCGGTGTTGCTGAAATTGACCCCGCCCAGGGCGTTGTGGCGGCCGTCGATGGCCCACTGCACGCCCAGCGCGTCGTTGATGTCGCCGGACATCTCGACGATGGCGGCTTCCACCAGTACCTGCGCGCGCGGCGCATCCAGCTGGCGCACCAGATCCTCGAACAGGCTGACCATGTCGGCTTCGGCCATGATGACGATGGCGTTGAGGCTCTGGTCGGCGCGGATCATCAGTTTCAGGGGCGTCGAACTCTGGTTGCCCTGGCTCTGGCTCAGGTTGTCGCCGAAATCGCCCAGGGTCTCGGCCAGCTGCTTGGCGTCGGCATGGCGCAGGCGTATCACCCGCGTGTTGGCCGAGCGCGAGCTGGGCGTGTCGAGGCTTTGCGCCAGCTTCAGCAGGCGCAGTCGCGCTTCGCGAGGGCCGAGCAGCAGCAGGCGGTTGCTGCGCGGGTCGGCGATGACCTGGGCGCCACCGGCCTGGGCGTTCTGCAGCGAGGCGCCGAGCAGGTTCGCCAGATCGCTGACCCAGGCGTGCTTGAGCTCGTAGACGCTGAAGTTGTCCTGGCTGCGGTCGTCCAGCTGGCGAATCAGGTCGCCGATGCGTTCGATGTTGGCGGGCGCGTCGCTGATGATCAGGCTGTTGGACGAGGGCACCGCGGCCAGGTGGCCGTGGTTGGCCACCAGCGGGCGGATCATCGGCAGCAGGTCATTGGCGGCGCCGTGCTGTACCTGCAGCACGCGGGTTTCCAGGTTGCCCTGGCTGCCGGCGCTGCTTCTGGCCTCGGCATTGGGCATGATGCTGAGCTGGTCGCCTTGCGGCATGACGGCAAAGCCGTGGGTGGTCATCACCGAGAGAAACAGCTTGTACAGCTCGGCCAGGCCCATGGGCTCCTGGGCGATCACCGTGACCTGGCCCTTGACCCGCGGGTCGATGATGAAGGTCTGGCCGCTGATGCTGGAGATCTGCTCGATGAAATCGCGGATGTCCGCGCTCTGCATGTTGACGGTCCAGCTCTCTTCGCTCCGGCCGGGCTGCACCGCTGTGGCGTGGGCCTGGCCTGCGAGCACCAGCAGCAGGGCGGCGCAGCACAGCGTCCTGAGTAGTCGGGAGAGGATCGGCATGGTGGTATGGCAGTTCCATGGCAAATGCGCAGCGGCATCCGATGCAAGGCGAAAGCGCTACGGCTGGAGGGCGGTCGGCAAGGAGGGCGGTAGGCTAATCAAAAAGACGTCGCCGTGTTGCGGGCAGATGGCAATCTGCGATGACGGTCACAGGGGTTTTCGCAAGGCTGCGGCCGGGTGCGCGTTTCGGCGGGATCATCGCCGAACGGGCGAGATGTTCGAGGCAAAGGGTGGGGTCTGGCCACCCTTCGCCCATGGCATGTCAGGGCAGGAAGTGTTGCAGCAGATCGTTGAGAAACAGCTGGCCTTCGGCGGTGGCGCATAGCCGTTCGGGCTCGGCGCGCAGCAGCTTGCGTCCCTCGGCCTCGGCGCGGGCAGCGTCCAGGCTGGCCAGCGGCAGGCCGGTGCGCTCGCTGAACAGGCGGGCCGGCACGCCGTCTGTGAGGCGCAGCACGTTCATCAGGAACTCGAAGGGCAGTTCGTCGGCGCCGAGTACGCGCTCGCCGGCCTGGAAGACCTTGGCCGGGTCCAGATAGTCCTTGGGCAGGCGCGTCTTCCAGCTGCGCAGGATGCGCCCGTCGGGGGCGCTGAGCTTGGCATGGGCGCCGGCACCGATGCCGAGAAAATCGCCGAAGGTCCAGTAGTTGAGGTTGTGCCGCGCCTGCTTGCCCGTCTGGGCATAGGCAGACACCTCGTACTGGGCGTAACCCTCGGCGGCCAGCAGGGCCTGGCCGGCCTCCTGGATGTCCCATAGCAGATCGTCTTCCGGCAGCACCGGCGGCTGGCTCCAGAACACCGTGTTCGGCTCCATGGTCAGCTGGTACCAAGACAGGTGCGTCGGGCCCTGGCTGATGGCGGTGCGCAGGTCGAACAGCGCGTCCTCGATGCTCTGCTCGGGCAGGCCGTGCATCAGGTCGAGGTTGAAGTTGTCGAAGCCGGCGGCGCGCGCCATATCGGCGGCCCGCACGGCCTCGTTGCCGTCGTGGATGCGCCCCAGCGCCTTGAGCTTGGCTTCCTGAAAACTCTGCACGCCGATGGACAGGCGATTGATGCCCAGCGCCCGGTAACCCTTGAACTTGGCCTGTTCGAAGGTGCCGGGGTTGGCTTCCAGGGTGATTTCGATATCCGGGGCGAAGGCCACGCGCCGTTCGACGCCTTCCAGCAGACGGCCCAGGGCGCGGTCGGAGAACAGGCTGGGGGTGCCGCCGCCGAAGAAGATCGACGTCAGCGTCCGGCCGTGCACGTGCCGCAGGTCGGCATCGAGGTCGGCGAGCAGGGCGTCGACGTATTCCTCTTCAGGCAGCGTCGGCCCAGCGGCGTGGGAGTTGAAGTCGCAGTAGGGGCATTTGCGCACGCACCAGGGGATATGGATATAGAGCGCGAGGGGCGGGAGCAGGAAACGCCCGCCAGCGGTATCGCTCATGCCAGCCCCAGGCGCTGTTTGAGCAGCGCCATGGCGCGGGCGCGGTGGCTCAGGCGGTTCTTCTGCTCGGCCGGCAGTTCGGCGCTGGAGCAGCCGGTTTCCGGCACCCAGAACAGCGGGTCGTAGCCGAAGCCGTGCTCGCCACGGGCCTCGTGCAGGATGCTGCCGTGCCACAGACCTTCGCAGAGGATCGGCAGCGGATCGTCGGCGTGGCGCACCAGCGCCAGGGCGCAGACGAACTGCGCGCCGCGCTCGGTATCCGGTACGTCTTTCAGGGCCGCGAGCAGCTTGGCGTTGTTCGCCGCATCGCCCTGACCATCGGCGTAGCGCGCCGAGTAGATGCCGGGTGCGCCGCCGAGGGCATCCACCGCCAGGCCGGAGTCGTCGGCCAGCGCCGGCAGCCCGGAGATGCGTGCGGCATTGCGCGCCTTGAGGATGGCGTTTTCGACGAACGACAGGCCGGTTTCCTCCGGCTCGACGCTGGAGAATTCGCCGATCGAACGCACGCGCACGGCGTCGCCGAGCATGGCCTGCAGTTCCTTGAGCTTGCCGCCGTTATGGCTGGCCAGCACCAGTTCCTTGAAGTCAGTCATCCGGGAACATTTCCTGATTGAAGGTGATGCGGTGCGTGTTGTCGCCCTGGCGCACGTCGAGAGTGAAGCTGAGTATCTCGCGGCTGGAGAAGGGGAACTGCGCCAGGTAGTAGATGGCGCCGCTCTCGGTGACCTGCCTGAAGGTCAGTGCGGTGCTCTGCCCCAGCAGGTTCTTCACCTGGCCGCTGACCTGCGCGGTGCTGGCCTTGCCGGCCTTGAGCACGGCGACGTTGACCACGCCCTGGGTCTTGCTGCGCACCAGGCCGGCGGCGCTGGCGATGTCCGGTTGCAGGAAGCTGGAATTGAACACGCTGTAGTGCACATCGAGGTCGCCGAAGCTCTGCTTGCGTTCGGCGGCGGCCGGCAGGGCCAGGCACAGGGCGATCAGAAAGGGGATGATGCGACGCATGATGGTTCTCCTCGGTCAGGTTCAGACCGCGACGCGGTGGGCTGCGAGATCCGCTCCGCTGATGCGATAGATGCCGATCTCACCCAATAGATTAGGCCAGGCGCGGCTGGCCCAGCCATGGCGGTGATCGCGGTCCACCGCCAGGCGCTCCTCGATCCGTGCGCCCTGGGCGTGGCACAGGCGCTCGAAGTCCTCGAAGGTGCAGAAGTGGATGTTCGGCGTGTTGTACCAGGTGTAGGGCAGGAAGTCCGACACCGGCATGCGACCCTTGGTGGTCAGGTACCAGCGGCAGCGCCAGTGGCCGAAGTTGGGGAAGGTGATGATGCAGGTCTTGCCGACCCGCAGCATCTCGGCCAGCACCTTGTCCGGGTAGTGCAGCGCCTGCAGCGACTGGGTCATGACCACCACGTCGAAACTGTTGCTGGCGAAGTTGCCCAGGCCCAGGTCGAGGTTCTGCTCGATGACGTTGACGCCGCGCTCGATGCACAGGGCGATCTTGTCCGGGTCGATTTCCAGGCCGTAGCCGGAAACCTGCTTGTTGTCGCGCAGCCAGGCGAGCAGTTCGCCGTCGCCGCAGCCCAGGTCGAGCACACGGCTGCCCGGGGCGATCCATTCCTGGATGATGTCCAGATCCGCTCGCATGCTCATACCTCGATTCGCTTCATGTAGCTGCCGAATGCCTGCAGGTAGCGCGGGATCGGCATGAGGAAGGCGTCGTGGCCCTGGGGGGCGTCGATCTCCAGGTAGCAGACGTTCTTCTTCGCCGCCGTCAGGGCATCGACGATCTCCCGCGAGCGGGCGGGGGAGAAGCGCCAGTCGGTGGTGAAGGACATCAGGCAGAAGTCCGCCTTGGCCACGGCCAGGGTCCTGGCCAGGTCGCCGTCGTGGGCGGCGGCCGGGTCGAAGTAGTCCAGCGCCTTGGTCATCAGCAGGTAGGTGTTGGCGTCGAAGCGCCCGGAGAACTCCTCGCCCTGGTAGCGCAGGTAACTCTCCACCTGGAACTCGACGCTGTGGAAGTCGTAGTTGAGCTTCTCGCTCTTCAGGCCGCGGCCGAATTTCTCGCCCATGGCATCGTCGGACAGGTAGGTGATATGGCCGACCATGCGCGCCAGCATCAGCCCGCGCTTGGGGATCACGCCGCGTTCCTGGAAGTGTCCGCCGTGGAACTCCGGGTCGGTGAGAATCGCCTGGCGCGCCACTTCGTTGAAGGCGATGTTCTGCGCCGACAGCTTGGGCGCCGAGGCGATGGCCAGGCAGTGACGCACGCGCTCGGGGTAGCTGATGCTCCATTGCAGGGCCTGCATGCCGCCCAGGCTGCCGCCGATCACCGCGGCCCACTGCTCGATGCCGAGCACATCGGCCAGGCGCGCCTGGCTGTGCACCCAGTCTTCCACGGTCATCACCGGGAAATCCGCGCCATAAGGCTTGCCGGTAGCCGGGTTGGCGCTGCTCGGGCCGGTGGAGCCGTTGCAGCCGCCGAGGTTGTTGAGGCTGACGACGAAGAACTTGTTGGTGTCGATGGGCTTGCCGGGGCCGATGCAGCTGTCCCACCAGCCGGGCTTGCGATCATCCGGGCTGTGGTAGCCGGCGGCATGATGATGGCCGGACAGGGCGTGGCAGATCAGCACGGCATTGCTGCGCGCGGCATTCAGCTCGCCGTAGGTTTCGACGACCAGTTCGTACTCGGCCAGGCTGCGCCCGCAGGCCAGCGCCAGCGGTTCGCTGAAACGAAATACCTGGGGGCTGACCAGGCCGACGGAATCTTCGGGAAAGGCAGTGGGCATGGACGTGGCTAACGAATCGGAGGAGGGCGCCAGTCTAAAGAGCACCGCAGGTAGCGGCAAGCGAGCTGGCAACTGCGCAGCTCATGGCGAGCGCAAGGGCGGGTTGGACCCGCCCCTCGCGCCAGGGTGGGCTATTCGCCGCCGACCTGGGCGCCGATCGCCGAGGGCAGGCTGACCACCTTGCCCTGGCGCTGTACCGGCGCCGGCCGGCGCAGGATGCGCAGCATGTCGGCGGCCTGGGCCAGCTGCAGCTCCAGCTCTTCCTTGTAGCGCGCCAGTTGCTGGCTGCGCTTGCGTGTCTGCTGGGTCTCCTGGGCCAGGGCCTTGAGGCGTAGCATGTGGCTTTCCAGCATCTGCTTGTGTTCCAGGGTGTGCTGCATCAGCGGCATCAGCGCATCCGCGGCCCATTGCTCGGCATCCTGGCGCAGGCGCCGGTGCAGACCGATCACTTCCTGGGCCAGGGTGGCGAAGAAGCGCCGGGTCAGGCTGCGCTGTTCGGTGAGCAGGGTCTTCACGTGCAGGCGGAACTGATCGCCCTTGACCTGCAGCTTCTTCAGCTCACGCTGGTAGCGCTGGATCTTGAACTGCGGCGCGTCGATGCCACCCAGCGGGTTGTCTTCGTTATGTCGGCGGTAGATGGCGGCGACCATGCGGTTGGCCATCTCGGCTTCATGCTCGAGGCTGTGCAGGTCATGCTCCACGGCGCGGAAGAAGTGCAGGATGGCCTGATTGATGCCAAGGGTAGTCCAGCTGCCGGTGAGATTGCGCCGTACATTGGCCAGGTGCTCGTCCAGGCGCTCGGGGCGTGCGGCATGGCGCAGCAGCTGGCCCTGGCGCTGCAGCAGGCGCTGGTTGGTCTTCAGGCCGAGCAGGCGTTTGTGGTGCCGGCTGTGGTCTTCCTTGGTCTTGGCGGTCAGTTCGAACAGCAGCTGGCCATTGTCCTGCTGGTGGTTGCCGAGCAGGGTGAGCTGTTCGCTGACCTTCTCCAGGCGCAGGCCCAGCACGTGCTGGCTGTTGTTGAGCAGGGCCAGGACCTGGCGCACCACCTGATCTTCGATCAGGCGCTCCTTCTGGGTGACGATGCGGTCGCACAGCAGGGTTTCCAGGTTTGCCATCTGACTGCGGGCCAGCAGCTCCTCGTCCTTGCGCACCTTGGCCAGCAAGGCCTGCTTGGCCGACAGCGGCAGCACGTCCTGCTTGGCGATACCCAACTGCTTGGCGGTGGCGCTCTGGATCTGGCCGATGGCGTTCTGCACGAAGGTCTCGCCGGCCAGGTCGTCCCACAGCACGTCGATCTTGTTCAGTACGGCGAACAGGCTGGTCTGGGTGTCTTCGTCGAGCTGGCGGATGTGCTGCTGCCAGATGCTCATGTCACTGGCGGTGACGCCGGTATCGGCGGCCAACAGGAAGATGATCGCCTGAGCATTGGGCAGCATCGACAGGGTCAGCTCCGGCTCGCTGCCCAGCGCGTTGAGGCCGGGCGTGTCGAGAATGCGCAGACCCTGACGCAGCAGCGGGTGATCGAAGTTGACCATGGCGTGACGCCAGGCCGGCACCAGCACCTGGCCACGCTTGCCGGTGCCTTCGAGCATGTCCGGGTGGAAGCCGAGCTGGATCGCCTGCTCCACCGGCATGGGCTTGGTCTTGGCCACCTGGCTGAAGGCCAGGGCCATGTTGGCCGGGTCGCTGGTGTCCAGGGGAATGTTCACCCAGTGCCGGGGAATGCGCTTGAACTGGGCGACGCTGGCCGAGGCGGTGCGCGTCTCGATGGGCAGCAGGCGGATGTAGGAGCGCTCCGAGCGCGGATCGAAGAACAGCTCGGTGGGGCACATGGTGGTGCGCCCGGCGTGCGACGGCAGCATGCGCTGGCCGTACTCGGAGAAGAACAGGCTGTTGATCAGCTCGGTCTTGCCGCGGGAGAACTCGCCAACGAAGGCCAGGGTGATGTGGTCAGTGCGCAGGATCTTCAGCGCGCGCTCGAGCTTGGCCTGCACCGCTTCGGAATTGAGCCGGTTGTGCTCCAGCCAGCTGCGGTAGCGGGTGATCTCGCGCATCAGCTCGCGCTTCCAGGCGACGTAGGCGTCCACTTGCTGGCTGAGACGTTCCATGCTCATCCTGGCTCTCCTCTCGGCAATGCGTGCAGCGGATCGTATCAGGGCGTTCGCTGGCGGCACCGTCGCGGTGCCGACACGCCCTGTACGGTTCGCGCCATTTTGCCGTCAGAACGCACGGCGTTCGTGTGAATAATCCGCATTATGCGGCGCCGCCTGCGGCCGTCAATCTCCCCGCCCGTTTGTCCCGCCTTAAGGCCGGGGGTGCCCGCCGAGCGGTCGTTGCGCGCGCCGAACGGTCATTTCCCGGGAAAGGTCAGCCCAGGCAGCGTCGGCAGACGCTGCGGCGCGTGGATGCGCAAGCGCTTGTGGCGGTTGAGCTCGCCGCTTTCCAGGTTCACCTGGGCCTTGGCGACGCCGAAGGCCTTGGCCAGAAAAGCCAGCAGATGGGCATTGGCCTTGCCCTCGACCGGCGGGGCGGTGAGGCGGATCTTCAGCCTTTCGCCATGCAGCCCGGCGAACTCGTCCTTGCTCGCCTTGGGCTGCAGGTGACAGTCGAGGATCAGGTCCTCGCCGTCCCAGCGAAAGTAGCTCACGCTATCAAAGGAAGGGGCTGAGCATCGGCGGCAGGCCGGTGGAGGCGGCCAGGCTGCCGATGACGAAGCGGTCGATCAGATTGATGGTGATGAAGGCGAAGATCGGCGAGATATCCAGGCCGCCCAGGTTCGGCAGCAGCTTGCGGAACGGTACCAGCAGCGGTTCGCAGATCTGATTGACCAGCTGCGCGCCCGGGTTGTAGCTGCCCGGAGCGACCCACGACAGGATCACGCTGATGATCAGAGCGAAGAAGAACACCTTGAGAAACAGCGAGGTCACGCCGATCACCGACCACACCAGCAACTGCAGGATGAAGCCGCCGACGTTGTAGCCCATCAGGGTCAGGGTCACCACCATCAGCAGCAGCTGCACCAGGATGGCCAGTACCAGCGAGGCCAGGTCCAGCCCGGCGAAGCCCGGAATGATGCGGCGCAGCGGCGTCAGCAGTGGCTGCGTGGCCTTGACGATGAACTGGCTCAGCGGGTTGTAGAAGTCCGCGCGCACCAGTTGCAGGATGAAGCGCAGCAGCACGATCAGCAGGTACAGGCTGCCGAGGGTCTGGATGATGTAGATCAGGGCTTCTATGAGGCCGGACATGCTGTCTCCTTATTGACCCAGTTGTTCGGCCAACTCGGCCGAGCGGTTGGCGGCGGCATTCAGCGCCTGTTGTACCAGGGTTTCGAAGCCGCCGGCCTGGAAGGTTTTGATCGCCGCTTCGGTGGTGCCGTTCGGCGAGGTCACGCGGCGGCGCAGTTCGGCGGCGTCCACATCGCTCTCGCTGGCCATGCGCGCGGCGCCCAGGGCGGTGTGGATGCTCAGGCGGGCGGCGGTTTCGCGCGGCAGGCCGAGCTGTTCGCCGGCCGCGGTCATGGCCTCGATCAGCAGGAAGAAGTAGGCCGGGCCGCTGCCGGAGACGGCGGTCACCGCATCGAGCTGCGCTTCGTCGTCCAGCCACAGGGCCAGGCCCACGGCGCTCAGCACCTGCTCGGCCTGGGCCTTCTGCGCGGCGCTGACGCGCGGATTGGCGAACAGGCCGGATACGCCCTGGCGCAGCAGCGCCGGGGTGTTGGGCATGCAGCGCACCACCGGGCGTTGACCCAGCCAGTTTTCCAGGCTGGCGCAACTGATGCCGGCAGCGATGGAGATGATCACCTGATCGGCGGTCAGGTGCGGCGCCAGGTCCAGGCACACCGCCTTCATCACCTGAGGCTTGACCGCCAGCAAGATCAGCTCGGCGCCTTTGATGGCCTCACTGTTGTCGGCGAAGGTGGCGATGCCGTGCTCCTGCTGCAGGCGCGCGCGCTGTTCGCTGCCGGGCTCGCTGGCGCGGATGGCGCTGGCCGCCACGCCCTGGGCGCGCAGGCCGCCAATCAGGCTGGCGGCCATGTTGCCGGCGCCGACGAAGGCGATGATCGGGTTGCTGCTCATTGCGGGAGTTCCTTCATTCAATGGGAGGGCTGGCCGTAGTCGCGGGCGCCGAACAGGGCGGTGCCGATGCGCACCCAGGTGGCGCCTTCGGCGATGGCGGCCTCCAGGTCATGGCTCATGCCCATGGACAGGGTGTCGAGTTGCAGGCCGAGATCATCGCGCAACTGGCGCAGGCGAGCGAAAGCGGCGTGTTGCGCGGCGATGTCGTCGGTGGGTTCAGGGATCGCCATCAGCCCGCGCAGCTTGAGGTTGGGCATGGTGCTAACGGCTCTGGCCAGCTCCGGCAGTTCCTCCGGGCTGCAGCCGGATTTGCTGTCTTCACCGCTGACGTTGACCTGCAGGCAGATGTTCAGCGGCGCCAGGTGCGCAGGGCGTTGGTCGGACAGGCGTTGGGCGATTTTCAGGCGATCCACCGAATGTACCCAGTCGAAATGCTCGGCGATGGGCCGGGTCTTGTTCGACTGAATGGGGCCGATGAAGTGCCAGATCAAGGGCAGGTCGCTCAGCGCGGCCTGCTTTTCCAGCGCCTCCTGCAGGTAGTTCTCGCCGAAATCGCGCAGGCCGGCGGCATGGGCCTCACGAATGGCGTCGGCCGGTTTGGTCTTGCTCACCGCCAGCAGGCCGATATCGGCAAAATTGCGCTGCGAGGCTTGCGCCGCCTCACGGATGCGCGCTCCGACCTTTGCAATATTCTCTGCTATCGTGGACATTACCTGCGCTCTACAAAGCCCGACCTTTAGAGGGTTCGCGGCATTCTACCTGCTTGCTTGTAATTGGGGAGTCCCATGGATATCACTGAGCTGCTCGCCTTCAGCGCCAAGCAAGGTGCGTCGGATTTGCACCTCTCGGCGGGTCTGCCGCCGATGATCCGCGTCGACGGCGATGTGCGCCGCATCAACCTGCCACCGCTGGATCACAAGCAGGTACACGCGCTGATCTACGACATCATGAACGACAAGCAGCGCAAGGATTACGAAGAGTTCCTCGAGACCGACTTCTCCTTCGAGGTGCCGGGCGTGGCGCGCTTCCGGGTCAACGCCTTCAACCAGAACCGCGGTGCCGGTGCGGTGTTCCGTACCATTCCCTCGAAGGTGCTGACCATGGAGGACCTCGGCATGGGCGAGGTGTTCCGCAAGATCACCGACGTGCCGCGCGGCCTGGTGCTGGTCACCGGCCCTACCGGTTCGGGCAAGTCGACCACCCTGGCGGCGATGCTCGACTACCTCAACAGCAACAAGTACCACCATATCCTCACCATCGAGGACCCCATCGAATTCGTTCACGAGTCGAAGAAGTGCCTGGTCAACCAGCGTGAGGTGCACCGCGACACCCACGGCTTCTCCGAAGCGCTGCGCTCGGCCCTGCGTGAAGACCCGGACATCATCCTGGTGGGCGAGATGCGCGACCTGGAAACCATCCGCCTGGCGCTGACCGCCGCGGAAACCGGTCACCTGGTATTCGGCACCCTGCACACCACCTCGGCGGCCAAGACCATCGACCGTGTGGTCGACGTGTTCCCCGCCGAAGAGAAATCCATGGTCCGTTCGATGCTCTCCGAATCGCTGCAGGCGGTGATCTCGCAGACCCTGCTGAAGAAGATCGGCGGCGGTCGTGTCGCCGCTCACGAAATCATGATCGGCACCCCGGCCATCCGTAACCTGATCCGCGAGGACAAGGTGGCGCAGATGTATTCGGCGATCCAGACCGGCGGCGCCCTGGGCATGCAGACCCTCGATGCCTGCCTGAAGACGCTGGTGTCCAAAGGCCTGGTCAGCCGCGACAGCGCGCGCGAGAAGGCCAAGAGCCCGGAAAACTTCTAACAGCCGTAGCGACTGTGCCGCACGCCGCCAGTCGCCAGGTCCGCTCAGGGCCATAATCGGGCGTGCAGTTGATTGGCGAGACCCAAGATGGAATTCGAAAAACTACTGCGCCTGATGGTCGAAAAAGGCGGCTCCGATCTGTTCATCACCGCTGGCGTGCCGCCGTCGATGAAGGTCAATGGCCGGATCATGCCGGTGACCAAGAACGCCATGTCGCCGGAGCAGACCCGCGAGACCGTGCTGGGTGTGATGAACGAAGCGCAGCGCCGCGATTTTGCCGAGAATCACGAGTGCAACTTCGCCATCAGCGCCCGTGGCATCGGTCGTTTCCGCGTCAGTGCCTTCTACCAGCGCAACCTGGTGGGCATGGTGCTGCGCCGCATCGAGACCAACATCCCCACCATCGATGACCTCAAGCTGCCGGAGATTCTCAAGAAGCTGGCGCTGACCAAGCGTGGCCTGGTGTTGTTCGTCGGTGCCACCGGTACCGGTAAGTCCACCTCGCTGGCGGCGATGATCGGCTACCGCAACAAGAACAGCAGCGGCCACATCATCTCCATCGAAGACCCGATCGAATACATCCACCAGCACCAGAACTGCATCGTCACCCAGCGCGAGGTGGGCATCGACACCGAGTCCTTCGAGGTGGCGCTGAAGAACACCCTGCGTCAGGCACCGGACGTGATCCTCATCGGTGAGGTGCGTACTCGCGAGACCATGGACCACGCCGTGGCCTTCGCCGAAACCGGCCACCTGTGCCTGGCCACCCTGCACGCCAACAACGCCAACCAGGCGCTGGACCGCATCATCAACTTCTTCCCGGCCGACCGGCAGAACCAGGTGTGGATGGACCTGTCGCTCAACCTCAAGGCCATCGTCGCCCAGCAGCTGGTGCCGACCCCGGACGGCAAGGGCCGTCGCGCGGTGATCGAGGTGCTGATCAACACCCCGCTGGCTGCCGACCTGATCCGCAAGGGCGAGGTGCACGAGCTCAAGGGTCTGATGAAGCGCTCCACCGAGCAGGGCATGCAGACCTTCGATCAGGCGCTGTACAACCTCTACACCCAGGGCGAGATCACCTACGAAGATGCGCTGCTCTACGCCGACTCGGCCAACGACCTGCGCTTGATGATCAAGCTCGGTTCGGAAACCGACGGCGATCACCTGACCAGCATGGCCCAGGGCCTGGCGCTGGAGGTCAGCGAGGAAGATCCGGGGCGTCGCTTCCGCTGACGCTGCCTGACGGGGGACGCGCTGCGTCCCCTTCGTTTATCTGGGCGATGCGTTTGCCCTTTCTGCCGGCCAGCACCAGTGCCTGGCCATCGCGCTGCGCACCGGCGCGCGCTTCGCTCATCAGTTGCGGAATCAGCGGGCCTTCCGGCAGGTGCTTCCAGAATCTCAGTGGCAGATGCTGCTGCATTGCCGTGCGGTTGAGCCGCGCCGGATTGAAGGTGCTGCCGTAATAGGCGCGCCAAAGGGCCTGGCCATCATCCTCGGGCTGCTGTGCCCAGGCTTGCCACTGCGCCGGGCAGTGGCGCTCGTGCTGTAGACGCTGGCCGTCCCAGAACACGCCATCGCGCGGCGTGGCGATCAACCAGCTGTGCTTGCCCAGGCGCTCGGCGAAATGGCCGCTGGCCGAGGCCAGGATGTCGTGCGCCGGCTCGAACCAGGCGACGAAATCCGGCGCGCCTTGCGCCTTGCTCGGCTGAAAGCGCACGAAGGCATGCAGGTGATGGGCCTCGCGGCGCACCGCCTTGAGCCTCCGATGCAACTCGCTACCGTCGGGATCGCCGGCCAGCACCGCGCTGCGCTCGCCCTGCACGAAGCGCCAGAGCACGCGGTAGAGCAGGCTCCAGCGCTCCTCGCCGCGGTACTGCGCGGCGCTTTCCAGCAGCTCCAGCAGTTCGGGCGATACGCGCAGGCGACCATTGGGCTCCGGCGCGCGTTCGGCGGGTTGATCGAACAGGCCGGGCGCCGCTTCTTCGTCCAGCCACTGCAGCTGATGCGGCGCCAGGCCCTGCAGCAGGGCGCGGCGCGCGGCCTGGCGCCAGGTGGCGAAGGTGCCGTCGAAGCGCAGGCTGTGCATCACCACAACGCCATCTGCGCCGGGGTGTCGCGCAATTGCTGGCGCAGCACCAGGGATTCGTGTTCGGCCCGCGGTGGCCGGTAATCCTGAGTGACGATGAAGGGCTTGGCCTTTTCCAGCACGCAGCGCAGGCGGGTCAGGTCCTCATAGCGGATGCGCCGTTCACGGCGCAGCGCGCCCAGGCGCCTGGCACTGAGCACGCCGATACCGGGCACGCGGGCGATCAGCGACTCATCGGCGCGGTTCAGGTCCACCGGAAACTGCTCGCGATTGGCCAGCGCCCAGGCCAGCTTGGGGTCGATATCCAGCGCCAGGTTGCCGGGGCCGGCCAGCAGCTCCGTGGCGCTGAAGCCATAGCCGCGCATAAGGAAATCGGCCTGGTACAGGCGATGCTCGCGCAGCAGGGGCGGCGCCTCGAACGGCACGGTTTTCGGGCTCTGCGGGATGGGGCTGAAGGCCGAGTAGTAGACGCGGCGCAGGCGATAGTCCTGATACAGGCTCTGCGCGTTGTGCAGGATGGTGCTGTCGTCGGTGGCGTCGGCGCCGATGATCATCTGCGTGCTTTGCCCGGCCGGGGCGAAGCGCGGCGCGCGGCGCTCCTCCTGGGCCTCGCGCTCGCCCTGGTGGATGCTGTGCATGGCCTGGTGAATGCTGCCGACGTTCTTTTCCGGCGCCAGGCGCACCAGGCTGGTTTCGGTGGGCAGTTCGATATTGACGCTGAGGCGGTCGGCATACAGGCCGGCCTCGGCGATCAGTTCCGGCGCGGCATCGGGGATGGTCTTCAGATGAATGTAACCGCGGAACTGATGTTCCTGACGCAGCAGCTTGGCGACGCGGATCAGCTGTTCCATGGTGTAGTCGGCCGAGCGGATGATGCCGGAGCTGAGGAACAGGCCGCTGATGCAGTTGCGTTTGTAGAAGTCCAGGGTCAGGGTGACCACTTCCTCGGGGGTGAAGCGCGCACGCGGCACGTCGCTGGAGCGGCGGTTGATGCAGTACTGGCAGTCGTACAGGCAGAAGTTGGTCAGCAGGATTTTCAGCAGCGCCACGCAGCGTCCGTCCGGCGTGTAGCTGTGGCAGATGCCCATGCCGTTGGTCGAGCCGATGCCGTCCTTGCCTTTGGAGCTGCGCTTGGGCGCGCCGCTGCTGGCGCAGGAGGCATCGTACTTGGCGGCGTCGGCGAGGATGGTGAGCTTGTCGATCAGTTGCATGGCAGGCGATATCGATACTGTTTTTTTATACAGTATATGGGCATCGTACAGCTATCAAGCCATTCGTTGAGTTGCACCGCCTCGCCGCAAATGAAACCTTCATTCCGCGCGCAGCGTCATAGCTGCATCTCGCACAAGGAGTTCGCCATGCAACGACAGGACACCCATAGCAAGCTGATCGGCTACCTGCTGTGGATTTTCGGTTTTCTCGGTTCGCACCGTTTCTATTATGGCAAGCCGGTGACCGGCACCATCTGGTTCTTCACCCTCGGTCTGCTGTTCATCGGCTGGATCATCGACCTGTTTCTGATCCCCTCGATGGATCGCGAGGCGGACCTGCGCTTCACCGCCGGCGATACCGACTACAACGTCGCCTGGATCCTGCTGACCTTTCTCGGCGTGTTCGGCGTGCACCGCATGTACCAGGGCAAGTGGATCACCGGGATCATCTACCTGCTGACCGGCGGCCTGTTCCTGATTGGCGTGCTCTACGACTTCTGGACGCTCAATTCGCAGATCTCGATCAAAAACGCGCAGCGCGGTTGATCGGGCGGCGACAATTGGCGGTGCGCGCAGCGCACCCTAGGGTCGTCGCGTCGTAGCCCGGATGCAATCCGGGGAAATGAAAAGGGCATCCCGCGGGATGCCCTTTTCGTTGTTGCTGGCCGGATCAGTCGTCGCTGTCGTCGTCGTCCGCGCCGTCGACCTTCATGCCCAGCTCCTTGATCTTGCGCGTCAGGGTGTTGCGCCCCCAACCCAGCAGCAGGGCGGCGTCGCGGCGGCGGCCGGCGGTGTGCTTGAGCGCGGTCTCGATCATGATGCGTTCGAAGGCCGGCACGGCTGTGTCGAGCAGGTTGGACTGGCCGCGTGCCAGGGCCTGGTCGGCCCACAGGCGCAGCGCCTGTTCCCAGTTGGTCACCGGTGCGGCGTCCTGCGGCTGAGTGAGCAGCTCCGGCGGCAGGTCGTCGACATGCACCTCACGCCCCGAGGCCATGACGGTGATCCAGCGGCAGGTGTTCTCCAGCTGGCGCACGTTGCCCGGCCAGGGCAGGTGCTTGAGGTAGTCCTCGGTCTCGCTCTTGAGCAGCTTCGGTTCCACCGCCAGTTCCTGCGCGGCGCGGGCGAGGAAGTGGTTGGCCAGGGTGGGGATGTCTTCGCGGCGGTCGGCCAGGCGCGGAATGTGGATGCGGATGACGTTGAGGCGGTGGAACAGGTCTTCGCGGAACTTGCCGGCCTGCACCAGGGTTTCCAGGTTCTGGTGGGTGGCGGCGATGATGCGCACGTCCACCTTCACCGGGGTATGGCCGCCGACACGATAGAACTCGCCGTCGGCCAGCACGCGCAGCAGGCGCGTCTGGGTGTCGGCCGGCATGTCGCCGATCTCGTCGAGGAACAGCGTGCCGCCATCGGCCTGCTCGAAGCGGCCACGGCGCTGGTTGGCCGCGCCGGTGAAGGCGCCTTTCTCGTGGCCGAACAGCTCGGATTCCATCAGATCCTTGGGGATGGCCGCCATGTTCAGGGCAATGAACGGAGCCGCGGCGCGCGGGCTGTGGCGGTGCAGGGCATGGGCCACCAGCTCCTTGCCGGTGCCGGATTCGCCGTTGATCAGCACGGTGATATTAGAGTGGGACAGGCGGCCGATGGCGCGGAACACCTCCTGCATCGCCGGCGCCTCGCCGATGATTTCCGGGGTGCGCGCCTGCGCGGCGGGCGCGGCCAGGCTCTGCTGTTCCTGGGCATGCTGGAAGGCGCGCTTGACCAGCGAGACCGCCTCGTCGACGTCGAATGGCTTGGGCAGGTATTCGAAGGCGCCGCCCTGGTAGCTGGCCACCGCGCTGTCCAGGTCCGAATGCGCGGTCATGATGATCACCGGCAGGCGCGGGTACAGCTCGCGGATGCGTGCCAGCAGGTCGAGGCCGCTGGCGCCGGGCATGCGGATGTCGGAGATGATCACGTCCGGCTGCTGGCGAGTCAGGCGGGCGAGTACACCGTCGGCACTGTCGAAACTCTGGGTGGTCATGCCTTCCTGTTGCAGGGCCTTTTCCAGTACCCAGCGGATGGAACGATCGTCGTCGACAATCCAGACGGTTTCACTGCGGCTCATGGCGTGGTCGCTCCTTGTTCCAGTGGCAGGAAGATCGAGAACACGGTGTGGCCGGGGTGGCTCTCGCACTCGATCAGGCCCTGGTGCTGACTGATGATGTTCTGGGTAATCGCCAGGCCCAGGCCGGTGCCGTCGGCACGCCCGCTGACCATGGGATAGAAGATGGTTTCCTGCAGCTCCGGCGGAATGCCGGGGCCGTTGTCGATGATCTCGACCTTGACCACCAGGCGGTGGCGCGTGTGGCCGATGGTGAACTGGCGCAGGGTGCGGGTGCGCAGGCTGATGCGCCCCAGGCCCATGTCGTGCTTCTGCCCGGCGATGGCCTGCATGGCGTTGCGCACGATATTGAGTACGGCCTGGATCATCTGCTCGCGGTCGATCAGCAGGTCCGGGATGCTCGGGTCATAGTCGCGCACCAACGTGATGCTGCCTTGCGCTTCCGCCTCGATCAGGTTGGCGACGCGCTCGAGCACCTCGTGCACATTGGTCATCGCCAGCGACGGCAGCTTGTTCGAGCCGAGCATGCGGTCGACCAGATTTCTCAGGCGGTCGGCCTCCTCGATGATGACGTTGGTATAGTCCTTGAGCTCTTCATTGGGCAGTTCGCGCGACAGCAGCTGGGCGGCGCCACGAATCCCGCCGAGCGGGTTCTTGATCTCGTGGGCCAGGCCGCGCACCAGCAGTTTGGTGGTTTCCTGCTTGGACAGCTGCGCCTCTTCCTTGGTGATGCGCAGCAGGCGGTCGCGCGGGTGCACTTCCAGCAGCAGCAGGGTCTCGCCCTTGCTGAACAGCGGCGTCACCGCGTAGTCCACGGTCAGCGTCTGGCCGGTGACCGAGGTCAGCACGGCTTCACGCTTGTTGAACGGATGCGCCTGCTCCACCGCCTGGCGCAAGGATGACAGCGCTTCGGGCGATTCGGTGAACAGGTCGCTGATGAACTGACCGTGGCTGCGCTGGCCGCTGACGGCCAGGAGCATTTCCGCCGCCGGGTTCATGTACTCGAGGCACAGCTGGCTGTCGAGCAGCAGGGTGGCGGTGGTCAGGTTGTCGAGTAGCAGGCGGTGCAGCGCGTCGTTGATGGTCATAGGCAGTGCGTTCCGGCAATGGGCAGGAAAATGCAAGAAGCAAACCAAGGCCCCGAAAAGACGCATTTTTTTGTCGCCCGCCAGTGCTGGCGGCCCGTCTTTGGGCGCTTGCCAGCCGGCTCAGGCGTCGCTCCCGGCTGCTTTTGGGGCGTTTTGCCGGGAGGCGCAGCCGAGACGGCGAGGCTGGGTAGGAAGAAGCGACCCAAAACAGGGAGAGCTTAGGAGGTGGTGCGGATGATTGCACCATAAAGGTGCGTAGCGGCTCAGAAGAAGGGCAGGATGCTGACCTCTTCCTTGGGCTTGTCTTTTAGGGGGCATTCGGGACGAACGCCGTAGTCGTCCTTCTTGCAGGGGTTGACCTTGCGCTTTTGCGCCAGCGTCATGCGATGCATGTGGAAGGGCTGCGCCGGGGTGCGCTCGACGATCAGGCCGGCGGCGTCGATGATCTCGGCCACCAATTGGTGCGTGCCGCGGTCGACATGGCGCAGGGAGAACACCGGGCTGCGGCTCGCCTCGCCCTGCACTTCGCCGTCCAGCAGCAGACGGTAGCTGTGCCCCGGCAGCAGGGCGGGCTCGCTGGTCAGGGTGACGATCATGTCGCCCGAGCCATTGTGGATCGAGGCGTCCGGCTCGGGCAGCAGGACGCGTAGCAGCTGGTAGTGCACGGTGGCCTTGGTCACCGGCTGCTGCGTCGGCGCCAGTTTGACCGTGGGCGTCGCCTGGTTCAGCTGCACGCTGTTGGATGGCGGCAGGGTCACCCGTTCGGCGTTGCCGCTGCGCGGCTTGTCGGTAAAGACACGGTTACCCTCAGCATCGATATAGGTGTAGACCTGGGCCAATGCGGCCGGCGCGATGAGCAGAAGGAGGACTAACGGCAGACGCATATTCAATTGGCGGGCTTCGGTGTTGGACGGGGGGGCGGCGGTGTCTGGCGCGCCGGGCTGTTCAGGCTGATGCGCTGCACGGTAAAGGTTTCGGTCGCGCTCTGCTGGATGATGCGCTCACCTGCAACGACCGCCACCGCCAGGCTGTGCTCGCCGCGGTCGACATTGGTCAGTTGCAGGCTGGGTACGTTACTCGCCTGGCCGTAGGGCTCGCCATCGAGGATCAGGCGCAGGCGATGGCCCGGCTGCAGGCGGGGCTCGATATTGACGCTGACGATAAAGGTGCCGTTGTTGGCGCGCATGGCTTCGTCGTCCGGAATGCCGGTCAGGCGCAGCACCGAATAGGGTGCCTCGGACTGCGGCGAGCTGGCGCCGGTGCTCTCGGCCGGCGCCTTGGGAACCTGCATTTCCACGGTGTTGGTCGGCGGCAGGTCGACGCTCTCGGCCGCCGTGCCGTCAGGCGGCTGGTTGGTATACACGGTATTGCCGTTGGCGTCGGTGTACTTGTAGATCTGCGCGCTGGCCGGCAGAGCCAGGGCGAGCAGCAGGCAGGCGAGTAATGGGCGCATGGGCCGGTCCTTCCTCGGGTGGTGCCCTAAGCCTTGCACTGCTATGGGTTCCTGGCAAGCGCGGGGCGCTGTGGCTGTGATGTTTGGCTACAAATCGGTTCGGGCCATGGGGCCGCCCAGGCTGTGCGCAGCCTATTCTGCAGATTCTCTGGCGCTGTGGCTTTCGGTGCGCGCGGCGCACCCTACAGGTGGGAAATGAAAAAAGCCCCGCCAGGCAGAGCCGGGCGGGGCTTTCAAGCGCGCCGTCAGACGGCGCGAGTCTGGCTTAGACGCTGTAGTACAGGTCGTATTCCAGCGGGTGCACGAAGGTGCGCACCTTGATTTCTTCTTCGCTCTTCAGCTCGATGTAGGCATCGATGAAGTCGTCGGAGAACACGCCGCCCTTGGTCAGGAACGCGCGGCCCTTGTCCAGCTCTTCCAGGGCTTCCTTCAGGCTGCCGCACACCTGCGGGATCAGCTTGCCTTCTTCCGGCGGCAGGTCGTACAGGTTCTTGTCGGCTGCATCGCCCGGGTGGATCTTGTTCTGGATACCGTCGATACCGGCCATCAGCAGGGCAGCGAAGGCCAGGTAGGGGTTGGCAGCCGGGTCCGGGAAGCGCGCTTCGATACGGCGGGCTTTCGGGCTGGCAACGTAGGGGATACGGATCGAGGCGGAACGGTTGCGAGCCGAGTAGGCCAGCATCACCGGTGCTTCGAAGCCCGGAACCAGACGCTTGTAGGAGTTGGTCGACGGGTTGGTGAAGCCGTTCAGGGCCTTACCGTGCTTGATGATGCCGCCGATGAAGTACAGGGCGGTCTCGGACAGACCGGCATAGCCTTCGCCGGCGAAGGTGTTCTTGCCGTCCTTGGAGATCGACATGTGCACGTGCATGCCCGAGCCGTTGTCGCCGTACAGCGGCTTCGGCATGAAAGTGGCGGTCTTGCCGTAGGCATCGGCCACGTTGTGCACGCAGTACTTCAGGGTCTGAACTTCGTCAGCCTTGGCCACCAGGGTGTTGAACTTCACGCCGATTTCGTTCTGACCGGCAGTGGCCACTTCGTGGTGGTGCACTTCGACGACCAGGCCCATTTCTTCCATGGCGTTGCACATGGCGGTACGGATTTCGTGGTCGTGGTCGCACGGCGGAACCGGGAAGTAACCGCCCTTGACGGCCGGACGGTGGCCCTTGTTGCCGCCTTCGACGTCGCCGTCGGTCATCCAGGAGCCTTGCTCGGAGTAGATCTTGAACATCGAGCCGGAGATGTCGGACTTGAACTTCACTTCGTCGAAGATGAAGAACTCGGGCTCGGGACCAACGAATACGGTGTCGCCGATGCCGGTGGTCTTGAGGAACTCTTCGGCGCGCTTGGCGATGGAGCGCGGGTCGCGGTCGTAGCCTTGCATGGTGCTCGGCTCGATGATGTCGCAGACCAGGATCAGGGTCGGCTCTTCGGTGAACGGGTCCAGCACGGCGGTGTCGTCCACCGGCATCAGGATCATGTCGGAGGCTTCGATGCCTTTCCAGCCATGGATGGACGAGCCGTCGAACATCTTGCCGTGCTCGAAGAAGTCTTCGTCCAGGGCGTCACGGGCCGGCATGGTCACGTGGTGCTGCTTGCCCTTGGTATCGGTGAAGCGCAGGTCTACCCACTTCACGTCGTGTTCTTTGATCAGTTGAACAGCCTTAGACATGTTGTCCTCCAGGTGGAAAAGGCTCGTATCGATGAGCCCCGATATGTGCGGTGAAGCCCGGCGGGATAGTCCGTCAGGGCGACCTGCCTCACAAGGGAGCAAATTGCATGCCAGTGCCCTTTATTGGGCAGAGGCCGCGAAACTCAGGCGCTGCGCCGCCTGCGCGGCAAATCCGCATGGATATTTGCACCATTTAAGGGCTGCAAAATATTGGAAAGACCTATTTTGGTGCGCTCTCTCGATGCTGCAGTATTTTTGGTCAAAGCTTGAGCAATTTCCGCTATAATCCGCGCCCCTGTTTTTTCGTCGCCTCGAGCGGGCGCTTTATTCATGAAGCTGATCGTCAAAGTTTTCCCGGAAATCACCATCAAGAGTCGCCCGGTGCGCAAGCAGTTCATCCGCCAGTTGGGGAAGAACATCCGCGCTGTGCTGCGCGATCTCGACCCTGAGCTGCGGGTCACCGGTGTCTGGGACAACCTCGAGGTGGAAACCGACCTGGACGATCCCAAGCTGCTCGCCGAGATGACCGAGCGCCTGCGCAACACACCGGGCATCGGTCTGTTCCTCGAGGTCAACGAATATCCGCTGGGCGATCTGGATGCGATCACCGAGCACTGCAAGCGCCACTACGCCGATCAGCTGCCGGGCAAGATCTTCGCCGTGCGCTGCAAGCGCGGCGGCAAACATCCCTTCAGCTCCATCGACGTCGAGCGCCATGTCGGCTCGCGCCTGCGCCAGGAGTGCAATGCCGTCGGCATCGATCTGAAGAAGCCGGAAGTCGAAGTGCGCATGGAGATCCGCGATCAGCGCCTGTTCGTGGTGCACAACCGTCACGAAGGCCTGGGCGGCTACCCGCTCGGTTCGCTGGAGCAGACCCTGGTGCTGATGAGCGGCGGCTTCGACTCCACCGTGGCGGCCTATCAGATGATGCGCCGCGGCCTGGTCAGCCACTTCTGCTTCTTCAATCTCGGTGGTCGTGCCCATGAACTGGGCGTAATGGAAGTGGCGCACTATATCTGGCAGAAGTTCGGCCGCTCGCAGCGCGTGCTGTTCATCAGCGTGCCGTTCGAGGAAGTGGTCGGCGAGATTCTCGGCAAGGTCGACAACAGCCAGATGGGCGTGATCCTCAAGCGTATGATGCTGCGCGCCGCCACCCGGGTGGCCGAACGCCTGGAGATCGAGGCGCTGGTCACCGGCGAGGCGATCAGCCAGGTGTCCAGCCAGACCCTGACCAACCTGGCGGTGATCGACTCGGCCACCGACATGCTGGTGATGCGCCCGCTGATCGCCAGCCACAAGCAGGACATCATCGACACCGCCACGCAGATCGGCACCGCCGAGTTCGCCAAGAACATGCCCGAGTACTGCGGCGTGATCTCGGTCAACCCGACCACCAAGGCGCGCGGTTATCGCATCGAGCGCGAGGAAGCGCAGTTCGACATGGCCATCCTCGAGCGCGCCCTGGAGCGCGCCACCCAGCTGCCGATCGATCGGGTGATCGACGAGCTGGGCAAGGACGTGCAGGTCGAGGAAGTGCGCGAGGCCCTGGCCGGGCAGATCGTCATCGACATCCGTCACCCCGATGCCGCCGAAGACGAGCCGCTGGACGTGCCGGGTGTCGAGGTGCAGACGCTGCCGTTCTACGCGCTGAACAACAAATTCAAGGAACTGGATGAGAACCGCCAGTACCTGCTGTATTGCGACAAGGGCGTCATGAGTCGCCTGCATGCCCATCACCTGCTGAGCGAGGGGCATGCCAATGTGCGCGTTTATCGTCCGGCATAGGACGCCGGGGCTCAATGGCGGCAGTATCCGCCATCGCCCTCCCGACCCTTGGCTTTCAGGCGCACCCGTTCAGGTTCGCTGAACCCGTTTTCTTCATATTCGTCGTCCAGGCTGGACGGCACACCGAATCCTCTGATCGAGATACACACAGTGATCGAAAAACTGCGCAACATCGCCATCATCGCCCACGTCGACCATGGCAAAACCACCCTCGTCGACAAACTCCTGCGTCTGTCCGGCACCCTCGACCGCAAAGAAGCGGAAAACGAGCGCGTCATGGACTCCAACGACCAGGAAAAAGAGCGCGGCATCACCATTCTGGCCAAGAACACCGCGCTGAAGTGGAACGACTACAACATCAACATCGTCGACACCCCCGGGCACGCCGACTTCGGCGGTGAAGTAGAGCGCGTGATGAGCATGGTCGACTCCGTGCTGCTGGTGGTCGACGCCCAGGACGGCCCCATGCCGCAAACCCGCTTCGTGACCCAGAAGGCGTTCAAGGCCGGTCTGCGTCCGATCGTCGTGGTCAACAAGATCGACCGTCCGGGCGCGCGCCCTGACTGGGTCATCGACCAGATCTTCGACCTGTTCGACAACCTCGGCGCCACCGACGAGCAGCTGGACTTCCCGATCGTCTACGCCTCGGCCCTGAACGGCATCGCCGGCATGGACCACGAGAAGATGGACGACAACATGGATGCTCTGTTCCAGGCCATCGTCGATCACGTCCCGGCGCCGGTCGTCGACGTCAACGGTCCGTTCCAGATGCAGATCTCGCAGCTGGACTACAACAGCTTCCTCGGCGTGATCGGCATCGGCCGCATTGCCCGCGGCACCATCAAGGCCAACAGCCCGGTGACCGCCATCGGCGCCGACGGCAAGAAGCGCAACGGCCGTATCCTGAAAATCATGGGTCACTCCGGCCTGCAGCGCGTCGAGGTTCAGGAAGCCCAGGCTGGCGACATCGTCTGCGTATCGGGTATGGACGAGCTGTACATCTCCGACACCCTGTGCGACCAGAACAACGTCGAGGCTCTGCCGCCGCTGACCGTTGACCAGCCGACCGTGAGTATGACCTTCCAGGTCAACGACTCGCCGTTCGCCGGCAAGGAAGGCAAGTTCGTCACCAGCCGCAACATCAAGGACCGCCTGGAGAAGGAACTGCTGCACAACGTCGCCCTGCGCGTCGAGCCGGGCGAGACCCCTGAGAAGTTCAAGGTCTCCGGCCGTGGTGAACTGCACCTGTCGGTACTGATCGAAACCATGCGCCGTGAAGGCTTCGAGCTGGCCGTAGGTCGTCCGGAAGTGGTGATCATCGAGAACGAGGCCGGCGAGAAGCAGGAGCCGTACGAGAACGTCACCATCGACATCGAAGAACAGCACCAGGGTTCGGTGATGGAGCAGATGGGCCTGCGCAAGGGCGATCTGACCAACATGGTTCCCGACGGCAAGGGTCGTATCCGCCTGGAGTACACCATCCCGGCACGCGGTCTGATCGGCTTCCGTAACAACTTCCTGACCCTGACTTCGGGCAGCGGCATCCTGACCTCGACCTTCAGCCACTATGGCGCGATCAAGGCCGGTGAAGTCACCAACCGTCAGAACGGCGTACTGGTCTCCATGGCCACCGGCACCGCGCTGACCTACTCGCTGGAAACCCTGCAGGCGCGCGGCAAGCTGTTCCTCGAGCCGGGTCAGGACATCTACGAAGGCCAGCTGTGCGGCATCAACAGCCGTGACAACGACCTGGTGATCAACCCCACCAAGGGCAAGAAGCTCGACAACATGCGCGCTTCCGGCAAGGACGAAGTCATCGCCCTGGTTCCGCCGATCAAGTTCACCCTCGAGCAGGCGCTGGAATTCATTGCCGATGACGAGCTGGTGGAAGTGACGCCGAAGTCGATCCGTCTGCGTAAGAAGTACCTGAACGAGAACGACCGCAAGCGCTTCGAACGCGCCAAGGTCTGAGTCTCCCCAGGCTGAAATGAAAAGCCCCGCCAGAGCGATCTGGCGGGGCTTTTTGATGCCCTTTAGATGCGCTTGCGCCGATGGTTCCGTGCAGCTGATAGGGGCAAAGTGATATTATTTTCGCATTAACCCACTTGTGTCGTGTGGGGAAGTACCTTCTTTTCAGATGTCGAATCTATGCCAACCAATGGCCTGACCATTCTCATTCTTGCCGCTGAAAGCGGTATCAAACAGGAGCGCTGGACGGCCACGTCAGCGCCCAAACAATTGATTTCAGTAAGGGGGGAAACCCTGCTCGGGCGTACGCTGCGATTGCTTGAAGCCCAAGGTGCGAAGGAGCCGCTTCTATTGACCGCCAACGAGGTGTTGGCATCGTACCCTGTGCCGAGCTGGTGTCCGTTGCAGCGAGAAACCAAGGCGCACAGCCTGCTCTCGGCTGATGCGGTGATCCGGGAGGGCGATCTCCTGGTCCTCTACAGCGATGTTTACTATTCCGAGGCCGCTCTCGCTACGGTCCTGGCCTGTGAGGGCACTCGATTCTATGGGCGCGATGGTCGAAGCGCTTACACCTTCAAGAACTACGGTGAACTGTTCGCTGTGCGTATTGCTGCCTGCGATCGCGAGCGAGCCCGCCTGGCCTTGGCAGATGCCATCGCGTTCTATGATCGCACCGGTAATCAGAGTTTCTGGACGTTCTACAGGCTGATGGCAGGCTTGCCGCTGCACGACCACAAGGCTATCGAGCGTCGTTTCTTCGTGAACATCCATGATGAAACGGACGATATCGATTTTGCCGATGAAGTCCCGTCGTTGCTTGAGGCCATCGAGAAGCCATTGCGCTGGCGGGTGCGTCATCTGCTGCGGCGTTTAAGTCTTGCCAACAAGAAGCGCCGTGAGCGCGCGCGCCGCGTGGCTGCAGATTCCAGAGCGCTGGTCTGAAAGGTATCGATATCCCAAGGTTCATTGCTGGCTCTGGATTCTGCAGATCGGGATGCCTCAGCTCTGCTGAAGGCTCTTGGGGGCGTATCGCTTGAAAGAGGGCCCCGACATTCATGCCGGGGCTCTCTGCTTTCACCGGTCGCTGCGCGGCCTGCAGGCCAGCAATCCGTAGATCGCCAGGCCGATCACCAGCAGCAAGCTGAGCGACATCACTCGCCCGAGGCCTGGCGCAGCGACTGCGCCGGGGTGTCGCCGAGGTTGTTGAGCATGCGCTCGCTGTACCAGTCGAGGAAGTTGACCACGCCGAACTCGTAGGTCTTGGAGTACGGGCCGGGCTGGTAGGCGGTGGAGTTGATGCCGCGCTGGTTTTCCTCGCCGAGGCGACGGTCCTGGTCGTTGGTGGCGTCCCACACCTGGCGCAGACGCTCCACGTCGTAATCGACGCCTTCCACCGCATCCTTGTGCACCAGCCACTTGGTGATCACCACCGTCTCCTGGGCGCTGATCGGCCACACGGTGAAGTTGATCAGGTGGTCACCCATGCAGTGGTTCCACGAGTGCGGCAGGTGGAGGATGCGCATGGAGCCCAGGTCCGGGTTCTGGATACGCCCCATCAGCTTCTTGCAGCCCGGCTTGCCGTCCATGGTCATGGACACGGTGCCCTTGAGCAGCGGCATGCGCACGATGCGGTTACGCAGGCCGAAGCCGGCATGGGCGTAAGGAATCTTCTCCGCGTCCCAGGCGGCGGCGCATTCGGCGACGTGATCCTTGAATTCCTGGGTTGCGCGCGGGTCGTTGGTGTCGTCCCACTCCAGCAGGGTGTTGAGCAGCTCCGGGTGCGAACCGTTGCAGTGGTAGCACTCGCGGTTGTTCTCGATCACCAGCTTCCAGTTGGCCTTCTCCGGCATCACGCTCTGCACCGCGACCTTGGTGTTCTCCATGTCGTACGGCTCCATGTAGTGAGCCAGGCCGGCGAGAAATTCGTCGATCGCCGGCGGGTTCTCCGCCAGGCTGATGAAGATGAAACCGCCGGCGCTCTTGCAGTGAACCGGCTTGAGGTTGTAGTCGCTGAGCTTGAAGTCCGCGCCCATCTCGGTGCCGGCGAACAGCAGGCGGCCGTCCAGCTCGTAGGTCCACTGGTGGTAGGGGCAGACCAGCTTGGCCACCTTGCCCTTGTCGCTCACGCACAGACGCGAGCCGCGGTGACGGCAGACGTTGTGGAAGGCGTGGATCTGTCCCTCGGCGCCGCGGACGACGAGGATCGGGTTGTCGCCCAGCTGCAGGGTGATGAAGTTGCCCTTGGTCGGGATCTCGCAGGTCATGCCGGCGATCAGCCATTCCTTGTGGAAGATCTCCTGCATGTCGATCTGGAACAGGCGCTCGTCGTTGTAGAAGGGCTGTGGCAGCGAGAAGGTGCGTTCGCGCTCGTGCAGCATGCGGGCGGTGGCCTTGCGTGCGGGCTCCAGCGGGTCGCCCAGGCTCAGGGTATGGGTGCAGTCCATCGGTGACTCCTCATGGCTGGCGCGGGTGCGGCAGCCGTACATGTGGCTGATACGGTGTATGACGCAAGACGTTCGTCGGCCGCTGCGTCGCCTGGAATCGGCGCGATGCGTGGCGCGATCTGTTGTGGTCCATCTGGTGAGGAGTGTGGATCCGGCAAGTGGGGAAACCTTATCCATGGGCGACACGGCCGAATGCGTTTCCGACGCGGCAGGCCCCGTGCCATCGGGCAGGTCGCGATAAGCATGCGGATGTCGCAGTTAGATAAATGATCCTCGGTGGCCTTTCGCACAATCGCTGCCATATAGGCCGATGTCCGGCCGCGTGGAGAGCCGTTCATGACCACCAACGCCTTCCTCAACCCGGTTACGACGCAAACCTGGACCAACGGCCGCCATCTGGTGCGTTGCGTCAAGGTGATCCAGGAAACCTGGGATGTGCGCACCTTTTGCTTCATGGCCGATCAGCCGGTGCTGTTCTTCTTCAAGCCGGGGCAGTTCGTCACCCTGGAGCTGGAGATCGACGGACAGCCGATCATGCGTTCCTACACCATCTCCAGCTCGCCGTCGGTGCCCTACAGCTTCTCCATCACCATCAAGCGGGTGCCGGGCGGCAAGGTCTCGAACTGGCTGCACGACAACCTCAAGGAGGGTGACGAGCTGCCGGTGCATGGTCCGGTGGGGCTGTTCAATGCCATCGATTTCCCGGCCGACAAGGTACTGTTCCTTTCCGGTGGCGTGGGCATCACCCCGGTGATGTCGATGGCGCGCTGGTTCTTCGATACCAACGCCAACGTCGACATGGTCTTCGTGCACAGCGCACGTTCGCCCAAGGACATCATCTACCACCGCGAGCTGGAACACATGGCCTCGCGCATCACCAACTTCAGCCTGCACCTGATCTGCGAGAAGCACGGCCTGGGCGAGGCCTGGGCCGGCTACCGCGGCTACCTCAACCAGAGGATGCTGGAGCTGATCGCCCCGGACTTCATGGAACGCGAGATCTTCTGCTGCGGGCCGACGCCTTACATGAGCGCGATCAAGCACCTGCTGCAGGGTAACGGCTACGACATGAGCCGCTACCATGAGGAAGCCTTCGGCCCGACGCCGCCGGAGATTCGCGCCGAGGTCAAGGAACTGGCCGCCGAAGCGGCCGAGGCGCCGGAGGTGCCCGTTGCCGATCTGCACCAGGTGGAGTTCATCAGCACCGGCAAGAGCATCCGCGTCGCCCCCGGCGAAACCGTGCACGCCGCCGCCGCCAAGCTCGGCTTGCACATTCCCAAGGCCTGCGGCATGGGCATCTGCGGCACCTGCAAGGTCATGAAGACCGCCGGCGAGGTGGACATGGAGCACAACGGTGGCATCACCGACGAGGACGTCGCCGAGGGCTACATCCTGTCTTGCTGCAGCGTGCCGAAGGGGGATGTGGCGATCGATTATTGAGTGGCAGGCGACGCTGGCGGCTGACGGGGATTTGACTAGTCTTCACAGGGCTCCCGGCGCGTGCTCTTCATCCCGCAGTAGAAGTGTTCCCAGGGGCATGGGTGGGAACGGACGGTGTCCGTTCTCTTTGCTGGGGATGCTGCCACGCCTAGGGCGCACGGCTGTTCCCCATATTGCGTGCAGGGGGCCTCGGGATGGGGTGCAACAACGGGCGCGGGCGAGGGGCGGTGCGGGCCGGTGGCCGTCTTCCCTTTGCGGTACTGGTATGTGGCGGGGTGGCCTTGAATGCGATGGCGCCAGTGGCAGCCATCGATTTCAACGGCAGCGAATCGGCCGGCGATGCCGTCATCGACAACACCATCGATGGCGTCAATTTCAACGACCAGAGCACGGCCGGCAATGCCACTATCAACAACAGCTTCAGTGGCCTGACCTTCTTCAACGATCAGAGCACGGCCGGTAATGCGACGATACGCAGCGAGAACGGTGGCGCGACGATCTTCACCGGGCAGAGCAGCGCCGGCAACGCGCTGATCGTCAGCGGTGAGGAGGGTGGTACGTTCTTCACCGGCAGCAGCAACGGGGGCACGGCCCGGCTGGTGGCGGAGGATAGTGGCTTCGTCGACTTCACCGAAGTCCAGGGGCCTGCTGGTGGGGGGCGCTTCACCGTCGGCTCGATCGAGGGCAACGGTAGCTTCGAGTTCGGCTCGGCGGTGGTGGCCGTCGGCAGCAACAACCTGGATACGCAGGTAATCGGCTCCCTCAGTGGCGATGTGGACGGCACCCTGATCAAGATCGGCAGTGGCACGCTGACGGTGCGCGGCGAGAACGCCAACAGTTTCGCCAGCGCCATTCGCATCGAGGGCGGGCTGATCAACTTCGATGAAGGGGACAGCCTGGGCAGCGGCGGTATCGTGCTCGACGGCGGCGGACTGCAGTGGGCTGATAATTCCTCATTCGATATCTCCCCGCGGATCGATGCGCTGGGGGCGGCAGGCGGCACCTTCGATACCAACGGCAACGATGTGCTGCTCTCGGGCGCCATTGGTGGTAGCGGCTCGCTGACCAAAGTTGGCGCCGGCGTACTCGTCCTGCAGGGGGCGGCCAGCTACAGCGGTGCCACTATTGTCCAGGCCGGTACCCTGCGTCAGGGCAGCGCCGGCGGCTTTGTACAGAACGGCGCTTATGTGATCAATGGCGGTGCGCTCGACCTCAACAGCGTCGGTCTAAGTATGGGATCGCTGTCCGGCAGCGGCGGTCAAGTGTTGCTCGGCAGCGCCGATCTGGTGGTCAACCAGGCGAGCAATACCAGCTTCGCCGGCTCCATCCTCGGTTCGGGCGCCTTCATCAAGGACGGTGCCGGTACGCTCGATCTGGGCGGTAGCCACGGCATCGCGGGTATCACCGAAGTCCGCGGCGGAACCCTGGCGGTCAACGGCTCACTGCTTTCCGCTATCCAGGTACAGAGCGGCGCCACGCTGAGTGGCACCGGTAGCGTCGGCAATGTACTGATAAACGCTGGCGGCACCCTGGCACCTGGCAACTCCATTGGCACGTTGAATGTCGATGGCGACCTGGTCTTCGGTCCGAACTCGGTCTATCAGGTGGAGACGGATGCGGCGGGCAACGCCGACCGGGTGGTGGTCAGTGGCCTGGCCAGTCTCGCCGGAGCCGTGCAGGTACTGGCGGAGAATGGCAGCTATGCGCCGAGCACCAGCTACAACATCCTCAGTGCGGGACAATTGAGCGGCCAGTTCGACAGCGTCAGTTCCAATCTGGCCTTCCTGACACCCAGCCTTAGCTATGAGGGCAATGCCGTCACTCTGACGCTGGCACGCAACGACACCAGCTTTACCAGCCTGGCGCGTACGCCCAACCAGCGCGCATTTGCCGAAGCCGCCGAGCGCCTCGACGAGGATAACGAGGTCTATCGCACCCTGCTCGACCTGGGCGAGGACGAGGTCGCCGACACCTTCAACAAGCTGTCCGGCGATGCCCATGCCAGCATCGCCTCGTCGGTGCTGTTCGACGATCTCAATCTGTCGCGGGCGCCGCTGGGCAACCTGCGGCGCAACCTTGCTTCTCCGGAGCGTGTGCTGCCCTACTGGGTACAGGTGGGCGGTGGGCGTCAGCGCATCGACGACGACGGCAACGCTGGCGAGATCATTCAGGATCACGAGAGCATGCTGCTGGGCGGAGACTGGCCGGCATATGGCGACTGGCGTCTGGGTGGCGCCTTCGGGTTCGGTCAGGAGCGTCTCGACGTCAACTCGCGTGACGCCAAGGCCGATTCCGACAGCTATCGCTACGCTCTCTACGGTGGGCGCGACGTGGCGCTGACGCAGGGCACGCTGAAGATCTTCGGCGGCGGCGGCTATAGCCAGCACCAGATCGACAGCCGTCGCGACGTACGCCTGATCGACGGCCCCGAACGCCTGACTCGTCAGTACGACGTCAATACCGCGCAGGGCTTCGGCGAGCTGGCCTGGCACCTGAAATTCAGTGAGCCGGCCTATGTCGAGCCCTTCGTCGGCTTGTTGCTGATCGACCAGCGCAGCGACAGCTTCAGCGAGAAGGGTGGGGCGGCGGCGCTGTCTGCGAGCAGCCAGCGCAACGAGTTGCTCAGTACCAGTCTCGGTGTACGCGGCCAGCAGTTGTTCCAGGTCGCCGAGCGCGACCTGCTGCTAAACGGCTCGTTCACCTGGCGGCAGATCAACGGTGACCTGCGCCCGGAGCTGGACCTGCAGTTGGAGGGGGGCGACAGGTTCCGCGTGTTGGGCACCGAGCTGCCGCGCAACAGCTTCCTGGTCGAGCTCAATGCCGATTACTCGATCACCCCGAACATCGTCCTCGACATCGATTACAACGGCGTATTCAGCGACCGCAGCAACGCCAACAACATCGCCTTCAACCTGCGCTGGAAGATGTAGGCAGCGGCCCGGCGCCAGCCGGGCCGGCTTCAGGCGCTCATCACCTCACGGATATCGGCCGCCAGCTGGCGCACGCGCGCCTCGTCGGTGTCCCAGCTGCACATGAAGCGCGCGCCGCCGGCGCCGATGAAGGTGTAGAAGCGCCAGCCGCGGGCGGTGAGGGCGGCGATGGCCGGTTCCGACAGCTGCAGGAACACGCCGTTGGCTTCGACCGGGAACATCAGACTTACGCCGGGGACATCGGCCACCAGTTCGGCGAGCAGTTGCGCGCAGCGGTTGGCATGGTTGGCGTACTTGAGCCAGGCGTCGTCCTGCAGGATGCCCACCCAGGGCGCGGACAGGTAGCGCATCTTCGAGGCCAGCTGGCCGGCCTGCTTGCAGCGGTAGTCGAAGTCCTCGGCCAGCGCCTTGTTGAAGAAGATGATCGCCTCGCCCACGGCCATGCCGTTCTTGGTGCCGCCGAAGCACAGGACGTCGACGCCGGCCTTCCAGGTCAGATCGGCCGGGCTGCAGCCGAGGAAGGCGCAGGCGTTGGAGAAGCGCGCGCCGTCCATGTGCAGGTTGAGATTGAGCTCCTTGCAGGTCTGGCTGATGGCGCGGACTTCTTCCGGGCGGTACACAGTGCCGACCTCGGTGGTCTGGGTCAGGGTGACCACGCGCGGTTTCGGGTAGTGGATGTCCTGGCGCTTGAGGGCGATTTCGCGGATGGCCTGCGGCGTCAGCTTGCCGTTCTCGGTCCTGGCCAGCAGCAGTTTGGAGCCGTTGGAGAAGAACTCCGGCGCGCCGCATTCGTCGGTCTCGACGTGGGCGGTCTCCGAGCAGATCACGCTGTGGTAGCTCTGGCACAGGGAGGCCAGGGCCAGGGAGTTGGCGGCAGTGCCGTTGAAGGCGAAGAACACTTCGCAGTCGGTCTCGAACAGGCGGCGGAAGTGATCGGCGGCACGCGCCGTCCATTCGTCGTCGCCGTAGGCGCGCTGGTGGCCCTGGTTGGCCTCGGCCATGGCGGCCCAGGCTTCGGGACAGATGCCGGAGTAGTTGTCGCTGGCAAATTGCTGGGCATTGTCGGGCATTGGCGCGTTCCTTCTGAAAAGCCGGCCGGCGAATCTGCCGGCAAAGGGGTCACTTTACTCCGTGGCCGCAGTGGCAGACGTCCGCTGCGGCGACGACTTGTTGTGTCGATGCGTACTGGCCGGTCCGGTCGTGAACAACCGTTCGGCCAGGGAATGGAACTCGGCGGGTCCTGCCGGGCTCACACTTCTAGGGTCGGCAATCGGCCCTCTTTCGCAATCAGAGAAGGAGTTTCATATGACTTATCGTCACCTGCTCGCCGTTGCCCTGCCGCTGGCCGTGGCGCTTCCCGTCAGCGCTGCCGAGTGGTCGGCGCAGGCCAAGAACGAGTTCGTTCAGCAGTGCGTGGCCGGCGCCCCGGCAGGCTACGAGGAGCCACAGCTGCGTGCCTATTGCGACTGCGCGGCCACCAAGGTCAGTCAGGAATTCACCGAGGCCGAGTTGCAGGAAATGAGCCGTCAGTCGCCGCCGGATCCCGCCATGCAGCAACGCATGATGAACGCATCCAGCAGCTGTGGCGACAAGCTCAAGCCGTGACAGTCGGTTGAGCAGAACGCATGCATCTGCGCCGGGGCCCCGTGGGCCCTGGCGTGGCGCCGGATGTCCACAGGCAATGCACAGCAATGCCCCCAAGATTTGTGCACAAGCCTGACGCAACCCTCTGATTCTGTTCGTTTTTTGTTCGCTCCCCGGAAAGCCTCGGTGCTTCTGGGCTGTGGCCTGCGCCGAACAGTCTATGCACAGTTTCGTCCACACCTTCTGTGCATATCCCCAGCGCCTTCTGCCCCGTCCGTCGTTTCACGAGTGGATAAGTCCCGTGCAGCGAGCCTGGACAATTATCGAGCAATCGACGCAAGCCCCCGCCGCTTCCTGGCTGCAGCCATGTGCTGACAGCTTATGCACAGCTTGATGCACCTCTTCTGTGCATGATCCTTCTTGTTAACTGTTTGATAAATATACGAAAACCGCCTTGTATCGGACTTCCCGGCGCGCCCGACGGGGGGCCTCGGCTTCCCCCCGTTATCCGGCGCCAAGGCAGGCCCCGGAAGCCAGGCGCCTATTTGCGACAAGGCCATGTCGCAAACGAATGCTCTCGCGGCGTTGGCAGGCATTTGAGGGGGCAGGGGCGGCCCTACCATCGCTGCACAGGGCCTTGCCGGCCCGTCCGTCCAAGACCGCCGCCCACAGGCGCCGCAGGAGAACCGAGATGTTCAGCAAGCAAGATCAGATTCAGGGTTACGACGACGAGTTGCTCGCGGCGATCGATCAGGAAGAACGCCGTCAGGAAGAGCACATCGAGCTGATCGCCTCGGAAAACTACTGCAGCCAGCGCGTGATGGAAGCGCAGGGCAGCGGCCTGACCAACAAGTACGCCGAGGGCTACCCGGGCAAGCGCTACTACGGTGGCTGCGAGTATGTCGACAAGGTCGAGCAGCTCGCCATCGATCGTGCCAAGCAGCTGTTCGGCGCCGACTTCGCCAACGTTCAGCCGCACTCCGGCTCGTCCGCCAACAGCGCCGTCTACCTGGCCTTGCTCAATGCCGGCGACACCATCCTCGGCATGAGCCTGGCCCACGGCGGCCACCTGACCCACGGCGCCAAGGTGTCGTCTTCGGGCAAGCTGTACAACGCCGTGCAGTACGGGCTGAACCCCGCCACCGGCCTGATCGACTACGACGAGGTCGAGCGCCTGGCCGTGGAGCACAAGCCGAAGATGATCGTGGCCGGCTTCTCCGCCTATTCCAAGACCCTGGATTTCCCGCGTTTTCGCGCCATCGCCGACAAGGTCGGTGCACTCCTGTTCGTCGACATGGCGCACGTCGCCGGTCTGGTTGCCGCTGGCCTGTATCCGAACCCGATTCCCTTCGCCGATGTGGTCACCACCACCACCCACAAGACCCTGCGCGGTCCGCGTGGCGGCCTGATCCTGGCCAAGGCCAACGAGGAGATCGAGAAGAAACTTAACTCCGCCGTGTTCCCCGGCGCTCAGGGCGGCCCGCTGATGCACGTGATCGCGGCCAAGGCGGTGTGCTTCAAGGAAGCCATGGAGCCCGAGTTCAAGGCTTACCAGCAGCAGGTCATCGACAACGCCCAGGCCATGGCCAAGGTCTTCATCGAGCGTGGCTACGAGGTGGTGTCCGGCGGTACCGACAACCACCTGTTCCTGCTCAGCCTGATCAAGCAGGGCCTGACCGGCAAGGAGGCCGACGCCGCGCTCGGTCGTGCCGGCATCACCGTGAACAAGAACGCCGTGCCGAACGACCCGCAGTCGCCGTTCGTGACCTCGGGCATCCGCATCGGTACCCCGGCGGTGACCACCCGCGGCTTCAAGGTCGCCCAGTGCCAGGCGCTGGCCGGTTGGATCTGCGACATCCTCGACCACCTCGGCGATGCCGATGTCGAGGCGCAGGTGGCCAAGCTGGTGGCCGGGTTGTGCGCGGACTACCCGGTGTATCGCTAAGCCAACCTTCTCCCCCGGCCCCTCTCCCGCAAGCGGGAGAGGGGAGTAGAACCCTGGAGCATGCCCATGCAACGTTATTCCGGCTTCGGCCTGTTCAAGCACTCGTTCAGTCACCATGAGAACTGGCAGCGCATGTGGCGTAATCCAACGCCCAAGCCGGTTTACGACGTGATCATCGTCGGCGGTGGCGGCCACGGCCTGGCCACCGCCTATTACCTGGCCAAGGAGTTCGGCGTGAAGAACGTCGCCGTGGTCGAGAAGGGCTGGCTGGGCGGCGGCAATACCGCGCGCAACACCACCATCGTGCGTTCCAACTACCTGTGGGACGAGTCCGCGCACCTGTACGAGCACGCGATGAAGCTGTGGGAAGGCCTGTCGCAGGACCTGAACTACAACGTCATGTTCTCCCAGCGCGGCGTGTTCAACCTCGGCCACACCCTGCAGGACATGCGTGACATCGAGCGCCGCGTCAGCGCCAACCGCCTCAACGGCATCGATGGCGAGGTGGTGGACGCCAAGCAGGTGGCGGAGATGATCCCCTACCTGGATTGCTCGAAGAACACCCGTTACCCGATTCTCGGCGCCTCGCTGCAGCGCCGTGGCGGCGTGGCCCGTCACGACGCCGTGGCCTGGGGCTTCGCCCGTGCCGCCGACGCCCTGGGCGTCGACCTGATCCAGCAGACCGAAGTGATCGGCTTCCGCAAGGAAAACGGTGCGGTGATCGGCGTGGAAACCAGCAAGGGCTTCATCGGCGCCAAGCGCGTCGGCGTGGTCGCTGCCGGTAACTCCGGGCACCTGGCCAAGCTCGCCGGCTTCCGCCTACCGCTGGAGTCGCACCCGCTGCAGGCGCTGGTCTCCGAGCCGATCAAGCCGATCATCGACACCGTGATCATGTCCAACGCCGTACACGGCTACATTAGCCAGTCGGACAAGGGCGACCTGGTCATCGGCGCCGGCATCGACGGCTACAACGGCTACGGCCAGCGCGGCTCCTACCCGACCATCGAGCACACCCTGCAGGCCATCGTCGAGATGTTCCCGGTGCTCTCGCGCGTGCGCATGAACCGCCAGTGGGGCGGCATCGTCGACACCACGCCGGACGCCTGCCCGATCATCGCCAAGACGCCGGTGAAGAACCTGTACTTCAACTGCGGTTGGGGCACCGGTGGCTTCAAGGCCACCCCGGGTTCGGGCCACGTGTTCGCCGCCAGCCTGGCCAAGGGCGAGATGCACCCGCTGGCCAAGGCCTTCTCCATCGAGCGCTTCCACAACGGTGCGCTGATCGACGAGCACGGCGCAGCCGGTGTGGCCCACTAAAGGTCGCGCGTAGCGCGACGGCTGATGACCCTCTCCCGCTTGCCGGAGAGGGTGGCCCGAAGGGCCGGGAGAGGGTAGAGCGGTGGACACCGCACCCCTCTCCCACAACCCCTCTCCCGCGGGAGAGGGGAGACAAGCTTGCCCCGCGCGGTCATCCGAGCGGGTTTGAAGATTCACCGGAGGTAGCAACCATGCTGCACATCTTCTGCCCTCACTGTGGCGAACTGCGTTCCGAAGAAGAATTCCATGTCGGCGGCCAGGCGCACATCGCCCGCCCGCTGGACCCGAACGCCTGCACCGACGAGGAGTGGGGCGAGTACCTGTTCTTCCGCGACAACCCGCGCGGCATCCACCACGAGTTGTGGATCCACGCCGCCGGCTGCCGCCAGTACTTCAACGTCACTCGCCACACGGTGAGCTACGAGATTCTCGAAACCTACAAGATCGGCGAGCGCCCCAGCGTGACTGAGGCGTCGCTTGCCGCGAAGAAGACCGTCGACCAAGGAGTAACGGCATGAGCCAGGTCAATCGTCTTGCCCAGGGTGGCCGCATCGACCGCAGCCAGCCCCTGACCTTCAGCTTCAACGGCCAGACCTATCAGGGCTATGCCGGCGATACCCTGGCCGCCGCGCTGCTGGCCAACGGCGTCGACGTGATCGGCCGCAGCTTCAAGTACTCGCGTCCGCGCGGCATCGTTGCCGCCGGTGCCGAAGAGCCCAATGCCGTGCTGCAGATCGGCTCCACCGAGGCGGCGCAGATCCCCAACGTGCGTGCCACCCAGCAGGCGCTGTACGCGAACCTGACCGCCACCAGCACCAACGGCTGGCCGAGCGTCAACACCGACCTGATGGGCATTCTCGGCAAGGTCGGCGGCGGCATGATGCCGCCCGGTTTCTACTACAAGACCTTCATGTATCCGCAGAACCTCTGGCTGACCTACGAGAAGTACATCCGTAAGGCCGCAGGTCTGGGGCGCTCGCCGAAGGAAAACGACCCGGACATCTACGACTACATGAACCAGCACTGCGACGTGCTGGTGGTCGGTGCCGGCCCTGCCGGTCTGGCTGCGGCCCTGGCCGCCGGACGCAGCGGTGCGCGGGTGATCCTCGCCGACGAGCAGGAAGAGTTCGGCGGCAGCCTGCTGTCCACCCGCGAGATGCTCGATGACAAGCCGGCCGCCGACTGGGCCGCCAAGGCCATCGCCGAGCTGCAGAAGATGCCGGAAGTGACTCTGCTGCCGCGTGCCACGGTCAACGGCTACCACGACCACAACTTCCTCACCATTCACCAGCGCCTGACCGATCACCTCGGTGAAGTCGCGCCGATGGGCCAGCCGCGTCAGCGCATGCACCGTGTGCGTGCCGGTCGCGTGGTGCTGGCCACCGGTGCCCACGAGCGCCCGCTGGTGTACGCCAACAACGACGTGCCCGGCAACATGCTGGCCGATGCCGTGTCGACCTACGTGCGTCGTTACGGCGTGGCCCCCGGGCAGAAGCTGGTGCTGTCGACCAACAACGATTACGCCTACCGCGTGGTGCTCGACTGGCTCGACGCCGGTCGCCAGGTGGTGGCCGTGGCCGACGCGCGCAGCAACCCGCGTGGCAGCTGGGTCGAAGAAGCGCGCCGGCGTGGCGTGCGCGTACTCACCGGCAGTGCCGTGGTCGAGGCGCGCGGTAGCAAGCGCGTTACTGGTGCGCGCATCTGCGCCATCGACCTGGTCTCGCACAAGGTCACCAGCCCGGGCGAGACCGTCGACTGCGACCTGATCGTCAGCTCCGGCGGCTACAGCCCGGTGGTGCACTTGGCCTCGCACCTGGGCGGGCGTCCGATCTGGCGTGAAGACATCCTCGCCTTCGTCCCGGGTGAAGGTTTCCAGAAGCGTCACTGCGCCGGTGCCGTGAACGGTGTGTTCGGTCTCGGCGACGCCCTGGCCGATGGTTTCGAAGCCGGTGCCAAGGCTGCAGCCGAAGTCGGCTTCAAGGCCGTGACCGGCAGCCTGCCGAAGGCCGAGAAGCGCATCGAGGAAGCCTCGGTCGCGCTGTTCCAGGTGCCGCACGACAAGGGCACTTCCCGTGCGCCGAAGCAGTTCGTCGATCAACAGAACGACGTCACCGCCGCGGGCATCGAGCTGGCCACCCGTGAGGGCTTTGAGTCGGTCGAGCACGTCAAGCGCTACACCGCGCTGGGCTTCGGCACCGACCAGGGCAAGCTGGGCAACATCAACGGCCTGGCCATCGCCGCCAAGTCGCTGGGCATCAGCATCAGTGAGATGGGCACCACCATGTTCCGCCCGAACTACACTCCGGTGACCTTCGGCGCCATCGCCGGCCGTCACTGCGGCGAGCTGTTCGAGCCCAAACGCTACACCGCCCTGCAGAAATGGCACCTGGAAAACGGCGCCGAGTTCGAGGACGTCGGCCAGTGGAAGCGTCCCTGGTACTTCCCGAAAAACGGTGAAGACCTGCATGCCGCCGTGGCCCGCGAGTGCCTGGCCGTGCGTAACGCGGTGGGCATCCTCGACGCCTCGACCCTGGGCAAGATCGACATCCAGGGCCCGGATGCGCGCGAGTTCCTCAACCGCGTCTACACCAACGCCTGGACCAAGCTGGACGTGGGCAAGGCCCGCTACGGCCTGATGTGCAAGGAAGACGGCATGGTCTTCGACGACGGCGTCACCGCCTGTCTGGCCGACAACCATTTCGTCATGACCACCACCACCGGCGGCGCCGGCCGCGTGATGGAGTGGCTGGAGATCTACCACCAGACCGAATGGCCGGAGCTGAAGGTGTACTTCACCTCGGTCACCGACCACTGGGCAACCATGACCCTGTCCGGCCCCAACAGCCGCAAGCTGCTGGCCGAGGTCACCGACATCGATCTGGACAAGGACGCCTTCCCCTTCATGAGCTGGAAGGAAGGCAAGGTCGGTGGCGTACCGGCCCGCGTGTTCCGCATCTCCTTCACCGGTGAGCTCTCCTACGAAGTCAACGTGCAGGCCGACTACGCCCTGGGCGTGTGGGAGCAGATCATCGAGGCGGGCAAGAAGCACGGCCTGACCCCGTACGGCACCGAGACCATGCACGTGCTGCGCGCCGAGAAGGGTTTCATCATCGTCGGCCAGGACACCGACGGTTCGGTCACCCCGGACGATCTGGGCATGGGCTGGTGCGTCGGTCGCACCAAGCCGTTCTCCTGGATCGGCTGGCGCGGCATGAACCGCGAGGACTGCCTGAAGGAAAACCGCAAGCAGCTGATCGGCCTCAAGCCGCTGGATCCGAACAAGGTCCTGCCGGAAGGCGCGCAGTTGGTGTTCGATCCCAAGCAGCCGATTCCGATGACCATGGTCGGTCACGTCACCTCCAGCTACATGAGCGCGGCCATGGGTTACAGCTTCGCCATGGCCCTGGTCAGGGGTGGCCTGTCGCGTATCGGCGAGCGCGTGTTCGCGCCGCTGGCCGATGGCAGCGTGATCGAAGCCGAAATCGTCAGCCCCGTGTTCTATGACCCGAAAGGGGATCGCCAGAATGTCTAACGTCAATGTCTACAAGCAACGCCCCGACGACATCGCCGGGCAATCGCCGCTGCACCACGCCGGCCTGCACGAGCTGGCCGGCAAGGGCCGCAAGGGCGCCGGAGTGACGCTGCGCGAGAAGAAGCTGCTGGGCCATCTGGTCCTGCGTGGCGACGCCGACGATGCCGACTTCGCCGGCGGCGTGCACAAGGCCCTGGGCCTGGAGCTGCCGGTGGCGCTGACCCTGGTGGCCAACGGCGACACCTCGCTGCAGTGGCTGGGCCCGGACGAGTGGCTGCTGATCGTGCCCGGCGGCAGCGAATTCGAGGTCGAGCGCAAGCTGCGCGAGGCCCTGGCCGGCCAGCACATCTCGGTGGTCAACGTCAGCGGCGGGCAGACCCTGCTGGAGCTGTCCGGGCCCAAGGTGCGCGAGCTGCTGATGAAGTCCACCAGCTATGACGTGCACCCGAGCAACTTTCCGGTGGGCAAGGCGGTGGGTACGGTGTTCGCCAAGTCGCAGCTGGTGATTCGCCACACGGGCGAGGAAACCTGGGAACTGCTGGTCCGCCGCAGCTTCTCCGACTACTTCTGGCTGTGGCTGCAGGATGCCAGCGCGGAGTATGGGTTGGCGGTCGAGGCCTGAAGCTGACACGAACGGCTCCCTCTCCCCTTTGGGGAGAGGGTTGGGGAGAGGGGAAGAGCGGATTGCGTTGTTCCGGCGGCCCTCTCCCCAGGCCCCTCTCCCGCAGGCGGGAGAGGGGTGAAAATCATCGGAGTCTATTATGAGCCGCACCCCCGACACCTGGATCCTCACCGCCCACTGCCCGAGCGTGCTCGGCACGGTGGACGCGGTGACGCGCTTTCTGTTCGAGCAGCGCTGCTACGTCACCGAGCACCATTCGTTCGATGACCGCCTGTCCTCGCGCTTCTTCATCCGCGTCGAGTTCCGCCAGCCGGAGGGGTTCGACGAGGCCGCGTTCCGCGCCGGGGTGGCCGAGCGTCTGGCGCCCTTCGCCATGCAGGTCGAGCTGACCCCGCCGGGTTACCGGGCCAAGGTGGTGCTGATGGTGTCCAAGGCCGACCACTGCCTGAACGATCTGCTCTATCGCCAGCGCATTGGTCAGCTGGCCATGGACGTGGTGGCGGTGGTGTCCAATCACCCGGATCTCGAGCCGCTGGCGCGCTGGCACGGCATTCCCTATCACCACTTCCCGCTCGACCCGGCCGACAAGCCGGCGCAGGAGCGCAAGGTGTTGCAGGTGATCGAAGAGACCGGCGCGGAGCTGGTGGTGCTCGCCCGCTACATGCAGGTGCTGTCGCCCGAGCTGTGCCGCAGGCTGGACGGCTGGGCGATCAATATCCACCACTCGCTGCTGCCCGGCTTCAAGGGCGCCAAGCCCTACCACCAGGCCTATCAGAAGGGCGTCAAGCTGGTCGGCGCCACCGCGCACTACGTCAACGACCACCTCGACGAGGGCCCGATCATCGCCCAGGGCGTGGAGGCGGTGGACCACGCCCACTACCCCGAAGACCTGATCGCCAAGGGCCGCGACATCGAGTGCCTGACCCTGGCGCGCGCAGTCGGTTATCACATCGACCGCCGTGTATTCCTCAACGCCAACCGTACGGTGGTGCTCAACGCCTGAGGGGCAATCGCAGTCGCGTGGGGTGGGCTTCAGCCCACATGCTTTTTCGATGGGCAGAAGCGGAACGTCGCTAGGCCCACCCTATGGTCGCCATTCGGTGCGCGCACCGGCAGTCAACACAGGAACATCGGTGCGCATGGCGCACCCTACGGAACCCGCCCTGCCAGGTTTTACCGGCGGTGTCCGGCAACAGACGAAAGAAGCTCCAGTGCAAGGCCGCGCGGCCGCCGGTCGCGTCTTGTGTCCACAACAAGAAAGAGGAGAGTTACGCATGTCTGATAATCGTGGTGTGGTTTACCTCGGCGCGGGCAAGGTCGAAGTGCAGAAGATCGACTACCCGAAAATGCAGGACCCGCGTGGTAAGAAGATCGAGCACGGGGTCATCCTGAAAGTCGTTTCCACCAATATCTGCGGCTCCGACCAGCACATGGTGCGCGGTCGTACCACCGCTCAGGTCGGCCTGGTTCTGGGCCACGAGATCACCGGCGAGGTGATCGAGAAGGGCCGCGACGTCGAGCGTCTGCAGATCGGCGATCTGGTTTCGGTGCCCTTCAACGTCGCCTGCGGTCGCTGCCGCAGCTGCAAGGAACAGCACACCGGCGTCTGCCTGACCGTCAACCCGGCGCGTGCCGGCGGTGCCTACGGCTACGTCGACATGGGCGACTGGACCGGTGGCCAGGCCGAATACGTGCTGGTGCCCTACGCCGACTTCAACCTGCTCAAGCTGCCGGATCGCGACAAGGCCATGGAGAAGATCCGTGACCTGACCTGCCTGTCCGACATTCTGCCTACCGGTTACCACGGCGCGGTCACCGCTGGCGTCGGCCCGGGCTCCACCGTCTACGTCGCCGGTGCTGGCCCGGTCGGTCTGGCTGCCGCCGCCTCGGCGCGTCTGCTCGGCGCTGCCGTGGTCATCGTTGGTGACCTCAACCCGGCCCGTCTGGCCCATGCCAAGGCGCAGGGCTTCGAGATCGCCGACCTGTCGCTGGACACCCCGCTGCATGAGCAGATCGCTGCGCTGCTGGGCGAGCCGGAAGTCGATTGCGCCATCGACTGTGTGGGCTTCGAGGCCCGTGGTCATGGTCACGAAGGTGTCAAGCACGAGGCCCCGGCCACCGTACTCAACTCGCTGATGCAGGTCACCCGCGTCGCCGGCAAGATCGGCATCCCCGGTCTGTACGTCACCGAAGACCCGGGCGCGGTGGACGCCGCGGCGAAGATGGGCAGCCTGAGCATCCGCTTCGGCCTCGGCTGGGCCAAGTCGCACAGCTTCCACACCGGCCAGACCCCGGTGATGAAGTACAACCGCGCACTGATGCAGGCCATCATGTGGGATCGCCTCAACATCGCGGAGATCGTCGGCGTACAGGTCATCAGCCTGGACGACGCACCGCGCGGTTACGGCGAGTTCGACGCAGGCGTGCCGAAGAAATTCGTCATCGACCCGCACAAGATGTTCAGCGCTGCCTGATGCCTTGGCCGGATGAGAGTCGCGGGGAGCGTCCCCCTGGCTCCATCCGGGCAACGCCAGTTTCACGGCCTAGGCGCATTGGTCCGCGCCTTCTTTCGGGAGCCTGCGGGCTCCCTTTTTCTGTCTGGCCTCAATCAGCCTCGGCGCGCAGTTGCGCGATACGGGAATCCTTGTCCTGCCAAAGCTGCGTCACCCAGCCCTGCAGGTACTGACGAAACTCGCCGTCCTGCTCGTAATCGCCCTGCCACAGCGCCGGGTCCAGCTCGCGTGTCTGAATATCGACGATCACCCGCGGTACCTGGCCGCTGAGCAGCGCCCAGAAGCCCGGCACCTGCTTGCCGGGGTAGACCAGGGTGACGTCCAGCACGGCATCGATCTGCTCGCCCAGGGCGGCGAGCACGAAGGCCACGCCGCCGGCCTTGGGCTTGAGCAGGTACTGGTAGGGCGAGCCCTGCTGCGCCTGCTTGACCGGGGTGAAACGAGTGCCTTCGAGGTAGTTGACCACGGTCACGGGCAGGCGCTTGAACTTCTCGCAGGCGGCCTTGGTGATCTGCAGATCCTTGCCCTGCATGTGCGGATTCTTCGCCAGGAAGGCCTTCGAATAGCGCTTCATGAAGGGGTAGTCCAGCGCCCAGAAGGCCAGGCCGAGAAAGGGCACCCAGATCAGTTGCTGCTTGAGGAAGAACTTGAAGTAGGGCGTCTTGCGGTTGAACGCCTGCACCAGCGCGGGAATGTCGACCCAGGACTGGTGGTTGCTGATTACCAGGTAGGAGCGGTCGCTGCGCAGCTCGGCGTTGCCGCGGATGTCCCAGTGGGTCGGGGTGGTCAGGGCGAAGATGCGCTTGCAGTTTTCTGCCCAGAACTCGGCCACCCACATCACGCCGCGCGAACAGGCGTCGCGTGCGCCCTGGCCGGGAAGCACGAACTTGGCCAGGGCGATCAGCAGCAGCGGGCCGATCAGCAGCAGGGTATTGGTCAGCAGCAGGGCTATATTGAACAGGCCGGTCAGCAGGGGACGCATATCAACTCCTTGGCGGGCGCGAAGGGGCCATCATAAGCACCGGAAGATTTTGTCTCAAAATCGCGACTACTGGCCTATGGCCATTTCTCTTGGGAGTGTCGATGCTGTAACCGCTCTCTCCGGCCCTGTTGCGCCGTCGGGGCGGAGCGCTTCGGCAACTCTGGGTGGACAGTTTCGATGTTAAAACGCATCGCCGTGGCCGATCTGCGAGTCGGTATGTATATCCAGGAATTCTGCGGTTCATGGATGGACCATCCGTTCTGGAAATCCAAGTTTCTGCTCGAGACGCAGCAGGACCTGCAGCGCATTCAGGCCAGCAGCATCGGCGAGCTGTGGATCGACGTCAGCAAGGGCCTGGACGTCGCAGCCGGGGCCCAGGCCAGCAGCGAGGCCGAGGCGCAGCAGGAGATCGAGGCCACGCTGATGGCCGCGGTAGAGCGCCGGCGCAGTCCGCCCGTGGTCGCCATGGATGTCGAACTGGAACGCGCAGCCAAGGTCTGCGCGCGCTCCAAGGAGGCCGTGCTGAGCATGTTCAGCGATGCACGCATGGGGCGTGCGCTGGACTTCGGCCAGGCAGAGTCGCTGGTCACGGAGATTTCCGAGTCGGTGCTGCGCCACCCCAGCGCCCTGATCAGCCTGGCGCGCCTCAAGCATGCCGATGAATACACCTACATGCATTCGGTGGCGGTCTGTGCGCTGATGATCGCCCTGGCGCGCCAGCTCGGTCTCGGTGAGGGCGCGGTACGCGAGGCCGGACTGGCCGGGCTGTTGCACGATGTGGGCAAGATGGCGATCGATCAGGACGTGCTGAACAAGCCCGGCAAGCTCAACGATGCCGAGTTCTCGGCGGTGCGCCGCCATCCCGAAGCCGGCGGCGAGATCCTTATCTCCGGCAAGCAGGTCAGCGCACTGGTGCTGGATGTCTGCCTGCACCACCATGAAAAGGTCGATGGCAGCGGTTACCCGCATGGTCTGCAGGGCGAGCAGATCAGCCTGTTCGCCAGAATGGGCGCCGTGTGCGACGTTTACGACGCCATCACCTCCAATCGTCCCTACAAGGCGGGGTGGGACCCGGCCGAATCGATCCGCAAGATGGCCGAGTGGAAGGGGCACTTCGACGAGGGCGTGTTCCAGGCCTTCGTCAAGACCGTCGGCATATACCCGGTCGGTTCGCTGGTGCGCCTGGAAAGCGGTCGCCTGGCGGTGGTGCTGGAGCAGAATGCCAAGTCGCTGCTGGTGCCCAGGGTCAAGGCGTTCTTCCTGGCCAAGTCGAAGCTGCCGATCCCGCCGGTGGTGATCGACCTGAGCAAGCCGACAGCCCAGGATCGCATCGTCGGGCGGGAATCGGCGGCGGCCTGGGGCTTCGAACACCTCGAGGAACTGTGGAGCGGCACGCCCCAGCCACGCCGGCGGTAATCCTTTGTAATCCCGCAAGGGGAACACCACGGGCCTGCTGCAGTCGGAAAACGGGACTTCCCCTGCACAGGAGTGCCCCGTTTTGAAATACGCCCTGCTTCTGCTGGCCGCCGCCGTCAGCCTGCCGACCATGGCCAATCAGCAACCCGATCTCTACGGCCGCTACGAGCTGATCAAACTGCCCGCCCTGGGCCAGACCCTCAAGGCCAAGATGGACACCGGTGCGATGACCGCGTCCCTGTCGGCCAAAGATATCGAGCCGTTCAAGCGCGACGGCGAGGATTGGGTGCGCTTTCGCCTGGCGGTGGAGGGGGCCGACGACACCCTTTACGAGCACCCCCTGATCCGCATCGCCGAGATCAAGAAACGCAGCGAGGAGTCGGATGCGCCGGCCCCGGCCGAGGTGGCCTATTCGCAGCGTCCGGTGATCGAGATGCCGATCTGCCTGGGCGACGAGAAACGCACCATCGAAGTCAATCTCACCGACCGCAGCACCTTCCGCTACCCTCTACTGATCGGTGCCAGTGCCATGCGCGATCTTGGTGCGGCAGTGGATCCGGCGGAGCGCTACACCCGCGACCGTCCACAATGCTGAGTTAATTGTCGCATTTCGGAAAAGGCTGATACTCATTGGCCAGTACACTCGACGCGAGTGCCCCGTGATGCCCTTCTGGTTGAGCGGCAGCGGGCCTGCTTTTTGCTAAGTGCAATTCTTCGCCAGGCCTGTAGGCCCTTTAGGTCGCTGAGGTGTCGCAATGACGGGAGTACTCGAGCCGGGTGTACGGCTGCTACAGCGTTTCAGTTTTGCCCACAAGTTCCAGCTGGTGTTCCTGTTGTTCGCATTGCCGCTGGGCTACGCCTTGTGGGTAATCAGCAGCGATTACCGGGCCCGCCTGCAATCGGTCGATCAGGAAGTCGAGGGCGCTCAGGCCCTGGAGCGAATGGCAACGGTGCAGCAGGAGCTGATCGCCCAGCGCACCCTGCTGGCGCGCTGGAAAGGCACCGAAAAGGCCGCCGAAGGGCTGCTGCAACAGCGTGAGGCGCAGCTCGACCAGGCCCTGCAGGCGGCAGCCGAGCCCTTGCAAAGTAGCCTGATCAGCGAGCAGGCGCGCCAGCATTTTCAGTCCCTGCAAGGTGAGCGTGACAGCCTGCGTGCGGCAGGGCTGGGCAAGGTGGCCCTGCCCGACGCGCTGGAGCGCTACCAGAGGGCGCTGCTGTACCTGATCGCCCTGCGCGAGCAGGTGGCCACCGACAGCGGCCTGATCCTCGATCCACGTCTGGATACCTACCTGATGATGGAGCAGGTCACCTACATCCTGCCGCGCCTGCTCGAACAGCTCGGCACCTTTGCCGCCCAGGGGCATGGCGCGGTGGTGTCGCAGCATTTCACCCTGCAGAGCAGGGTGCTGATCCGTGACCTGCGGCGCAGCCTGGACGAGCAGCGTGCGCAACTGGTCAAGGCGCAGACCACCCTGTCGCGCGAGGCGCCGCAGACCATGCGTCAGCTCGGCGCGCCGTTCGAAAGCGCGCTCGCGGCATTCGACGATTTCCTCCAGCAGATCGACCGCGACATGTTCGAGGCCAGCCCCATGGCCCTCACGCCCGAGCAGTTCGTGCAGCGTGTGGAGGCGCTGGAGGGGCAGCTGCACGGCCTGCAGCAGGCGGTCTACCGGCAGTTCACCGCCAGCCTCGGCGAGTATCGACAGGAGTCGCTGAGCTCGATGATCGAAGTGATCGGCGCCTTCAGCCTGCTGACCGTGCTGGCGCTCTACGTGCTGCTGTGTCTCAACGCCTCGATCCGCCTCGGCACCACCCGTATCATCGACGCGGCGCGCGGCCTGCGTGACGGCGACCTGCGCGTGCACATGCAGGTCAACGGGCGTGACGATCTGGCCGCCATCGCCCAGGCGCTGAACACCGCGGTCGAGCAGATGCGCGATTCGCTGCAGGGCGTCAACCGTGAAAGCCGGCAGCTCGACGCCACGGTGCAGCTGCTTGGCGGCCAGGCGCGCGATGCGCTGGACGCCGTCGAACAGCAGCAGGCGCAGATGAGCCAGATCGCCACGGCCGCCACGCAGATGGCCGCCACCGCACAGAGCGTGGCGCAGAGCTGCGAGCAGGCGGCCGTGGAGGCCCAGCAGACTCGCGAGGTGGCCATGAGCAGCAACCAGCGCAGCGAGCGCACCAGTGCCAGCATGCGTCAGCTGAGCAGTCGCCTCGGCGACAGCGCCGCCGCCCTGCAGCAGCTGCGCGAGCAGACCCAGCAGATCAATCGGGTAGTGGAAGTGATCAAGGGCATTGCCGAGCAGACCAACCTGCTGGCGCTCAACGCGGCCATCGAGGCGGCCCGCGCCGGTGAGGCCGGACGCGGCTTCGCCGTGGTCGCCGACGAGGTGCGCTCGCTGTCCAAGCGCACCCAGGATTCGACCCAGGAAATCGCCCAGACCGTCGACAACCTGCAGCGCGTGGTCGGCCAGTCGGTCACCCTGATGGAAGAGGCCTGCGGTCAGGCCGATGGCGACATCGGCAGCGTCCTGGCCATGGGCGACGAACTGCAGAACATCGTTGACTCGGTGCAGCGCGTCAGCGACCGCCTGGCGCAGATCGCCACCGCCGCCGAGCAGCAGGCGGCCACCGCCGACGAGGTCAGTGGCAATATCCAGCAGGTCGATCAGGCCGCCGGCCAGTTGCTCGATGGCGCTCAGGCGGTGAGCAGTGCAGCCGAGCAGTTGCGCCGCGGCAGCGAGGGCCTGGCGCAGAACACCGGTCGCTTCAGGCTCGACTGAGGCTGACCGCGGCGGCCAACTCTGTTAAAAACGATAAAAACAACAGGAGCCGCGCCGATGAAAACCGCTGCCGAAGTGCTTCGTAGCAAGCCCTACGCCTACGTTTACAGCGTCGACAGCGAAGATTCGCTGGTCGACGGCCTGCGGATCATGGCCGAGAAGGGCGTGGGCGCCCTGGTGGTCATGTCCGGCGGGCGCCTGGTCGGGATCGTCAGCGAGCGCGATTACGTGCGCAAGGTGGCGCTGGCCGACCTCTCCGTGCTCGAGACCAAGATCAGCCACATCATGACCCGCGACGTCATCAGCGTCGGCCCGCGCGACAGCGTGCAGCACTGTATGGAGCTGATGACCGAACGTCGCCTGCGCCACCTGCCGGTGCTGGCCGAAGGCGAACTGATCGGCCTGCTCTCCATCGGCGATCTGGTCAAGGACACCATTGCCGAACAGGCCAACCTGATCCGCCAGCTGGAGCAGTACATTCGCGGCGAGATTCCGTAAGAACGAGCCGCTCGCTATCCCTGGGGCGAGGGCAACCGCCGATATCTGCTGGCGGGTCATCTGCCCCACGCCCATCCCCGCTTGACGCTGGTCCCAGCCCTCGGCAGTCTGCCGCTGCCGAACTCCAGGTGCAGGACGCCCGATGCCGCAGATACTGATAGTCGAAGACGAAGCCGCGATTGCCGATACCTTGGTCTACGCCCTGCAGGCCGAAGGCTTCGTCACGCGCTGGTCAAGCCTGGGCGGCGAGGCCCTGACGCTGCTGGAAAACGGCGCCTTCGACCTGGCCATTCTCGATGTCGGCCTGCCGGATATCAGCGGCTTCGAAGTGTGCAAGCGCCTGCGCCGCTTTTCCGAGGTGCCGGTGATCTTCCTCACCGCCCGCAGCGAGGAGATCGACCGCGTGGTGGGCCTGGAAATCGGCGCCGACGACTACGTGGTCAAGCCCTTCAGCCCGCGCGAGGTGGCCGCCCGGGTCAAGGTCATCCTCAAGCGCATGGCGCCGCGTGAAACGCCGGCCGCCGGCGCCGCGAGCGCCTTTCAGATCGACGATGCGGCGTTCTGCATCCACTACCATGGCCAGGCCCTGAGTCTGACCCGTCACGAGTTCCGCCTGCTGCGTACCTTGCTCGGCCAGCCGCGTCGGGTCTATTCCCGCGAGCAGTTGCTCGACGCCCTCGGCGTGGCCAGCGAGGCCGGCTACGAGCGCAACATCGACAGCCACATCAAGAGCCTGCGCGCCAAGCTGCGTGCCATCGCCCCAGCCGAAGAGCCGATCCAGACCCATCGCGGCCTGGGCTACAGCTACCAGCCGGAGAGCTAGAGCCTCTCTAGGATCTGCTGCGCGTCGGCTAAACGGCGTTGCAAACGCCTTCGGAATGCTCATTTACCCTTGTAAACTCCGCTTCCTCAGGCGTTTGCGCCACCGTTTCCCTCTAGCCCGCGAGATCGTAGAGAGGCTCTTACCATGCCGCTGGGCGTACGCATCTTCCTCGTCTACTTCCTCTTCGTTGGCCTGGCCGGCTGGTTCGTGCTGAGCACGGTGATGGACGAGATACGCCCCGGCGTGCGCCAGAGCACCGAGGAAACCCTGGTCGATACCGCCAACCTGCTGGCCGAGATCCTGCGCGATGAGCTTAAGGCCGGCACCCTCGGCCAGGGCCGCCTGACCGAGGCGCTGGAAGCCTACGGCCGGCGCCAGCCGCAGGCGAGCATCTGGGGCCTGACCAAGGCCGAGGTCAACCACCGGATCTACGTCACCGACGACCAGGGGATGGTGCTGCTCGACTCCACCGGCCAGGCGGTGGGCCAGGATTACTCGCGCTGGAACGACGTGCTGCTCACCCTGCGCGGCCAGTACGGTGCGCGCTCGACCCGCGAGGACCCGGAAGACCCCGACTCCTCGGTGATGTACGTCGCCGCGCCGATCAAAGATGGCGAGCGGATCATCGGCGTGGTCTCGGTGGCCAAGCCCAACCGCACCCTGCAGCCCTATATCGAGCGCTCGCAAACGCGCCTGGGCTGGCTCGGCGCCGGGCTGATCGGTCTGGGCCTGCTGATCGGTGCACTGCTCTCCTGGTGGCTCGGCGCCGCCCTGGGCAAGCTCACCCGCTACGCCCAGGCGGTCAGCGAGGGCCAGCGCGCCGAGGCGCCGCAGGTACGCGGTGGCGAGCTGGGGCAACTGGCCGTGGCGGTGGAGCGCATGCGCACCGAGCTGGAGGGCAAGGCCTACGTCGAGCGCTACGTGCACACCCTGACCCACGAGCTGAAAAGCCCGCTGGCCGCCATTCGCGGCGCGGCCGAACTGCTCGACGGCGACATGCCAGCCGAGCAGCGCCAGCGCTTCGTGGCCAATATCCAGCAGGAAAGCGCGCGCCTGCAGAACCTCATCGAACGCCTGCTGCACCTGGCGCAGGTGGAGCAGCGTCAGGGCCTGGAGGAGCGCGTGGCGGTGCCGCTGGCGGCGCTGGTCGAGGAGTTGCTGCAGGCGCAGCAGGCGCGCATTGTCGCTGCCGGCCTGCGAGTCGAGCCGGCCGTGCCGGCGAACCTGAGCCTGCGCGGCGAACGCTTTCTGCTGCGTCAGGCGCTGGCCAACCTGCTGGACAACGCCCTGGACTTCACCCCGCCCGGCGGGTGCATCCGCATCGCCACCGAGCGCCAGGGCGAGCGCATCGTGCTGTGCCTGTTCAACCAGGGTGAAGCCATCCCCGAGTACGCCCTGGCGCGCCTGACCGAGCGCTTCTACTCCCTGCCGCGCCCCAACGGTGGCCGCAAGAGCACCGGGCTGGGCCTGAACTTCGTGCAGGAAGTGGCCGAGCTGCATGGCGGTGAATTGCAGATCGGCAATGTCGAAGGTGGCGTGGAGGCGCGCCTGATACTGCCGGCGTAGGGCGCCGCAGATAGCGAGCTCGTATGGTGCCTGGTGCGTCCGGCGCCCCGTACGGCCTGATCCTTTCCGTCTTGTTGGAGCCCCGTAGGGTGCGCCGCGCGCACCGCCTGTACGGGGTTGTCGATCAATAGCGCAAGCGATGGGTTGCCTGGCTAATTGGTGAATTGGTGCATTGGTCCGCACGGCGCACCCTACGGTCCGCGCCGTCGCTAAACTAATCGAAATATACGATTGTTTTGTTTGTTTATTTGCGATTTTTAATCAAATTTATATGGGTAGCATAGGGTCCGTAGCCACTTTCCAGCCCGCTCAGGAGCCTGACCATGAAAAAGCAAATCCTCGCCAGCTTCGTTATCGCCGCCCTGTCCGCCAGCGCTTTCGCCCTGCCGCAGGTTTCCGTTGAACAACTCGCTGCCCCGGTGGTTGCCGAAGATGGTGCGGACCGCGTCGGCGTCAATCGCATCGCTGCCGACGGTGCGGACCGTGTCGGCGTCAATCGCATCGCTGCCGACGGTGCGGACCGTGTCGGCGTCAATCGCATCGCTGCCGACGGTGCGGACCGTGTCGGCGTCAATCGCATCGCTGCCGATGGCGCGGACCGTGTCGGCGTCAATCGTATCGCCGCCGATGGTGCAGACCGCGTCGGCGCCAGCCGTATCGGCTGATGCCGCCTCGCTCAGATTTCGACTGAAGGCGCCCGCTCGGGCGCCTTTGTCGTTTCTGCGGGCAGGCGGATGGCCTCGACCTGCCACCAGCTCGGCAGCAGACGGCGTACTTCCGGGCGGGCGAAACGGTCGTCGATCAGGTAGAGCACGCCTTCGTCCTCGGTGGTGCGGATCACCCGGCCGGCGGCCTGCACCACCTTCTGCAGGCCGGGGTAGAGGTAGGTGTAGTCGTAGCCGTCGCCGAACAGCGCGTGCATGCGCTGGCGGATTTCCTCGTTGATCGGGTTGACCTGGGCCAGGCCGAGGGTGGCGACGAAGGCGCCGATCAGGCGTTCGCCGGGCAGGTCGACGCCTTCGCCGAACACCCCGCCGAGCACAGCGAAGCCGATGCCGCGCCCGCCGACCTGAAAGCGTTCGAGAAAGCCCTGGCGCGCCGCCTCGTCCATCTGCCGCGACTGCACCCAGACGGGAATCTCGGGGTACTCGCGGGCCAGCAGGTCCAGCACCTGTTGCAGGTACTGGTAGCTGCTGAAGAAGGCCAGGTAGTTGCCCGGCCGTTCGCCGTACTGACCGGCGATCAGCCGGCAGATCGGCGCCAGCGAGGCGTCGCGGTCGCGGTAGCGGGTCGACAGGTTGCGCACCGCGCGCACCTGCAGCTGCTCGGCGTGGAATGGCGAGTCGACGTCCAGGCACTGCGTCTCCTGCGGCAGGCCGAGCAGGTCGAGGTAGTAGTGGCTGGGGCTGAGGGTGGCGGAGAACAGCGTGGCGCTGTGCGCCTGCTCGAAGCGCGGGCCGAGAAAGGGCGCCGGCAGGACGTTGCGGATGCACAGGGTGGAGTAGCTGCGGCCCTTGTCGCCCTCGACGCGGCTGATGTCGAACAGCGAGTGTGGGCCGAAGCTCTCGGCCAGGCGACAGAACAACATGGCGTCGAGGTAGAAACGCAGCAGTTCGCCGGCGTTGCCTTCGGGCTGGTCGGTCAGATGATCGGTGATGGCGCTGACCGCCTTGCCCAGGGCGGCGAGCAGCAGGTCCGGTGCCAGCGGATGGACCTGGTAAGGCACCTGCTGCTCGCGGTGCAGCTGGTTCCAGTGGCGGTCGACCCGCTCCAGCACGCCTTTGAGCTTGGCCGGGGCGTCGCGGCGCATGGCCTTGAAGCGCGCCTGGTCCAGCTCGGCGCTGTACATGCTGCGGCCGCGTTCGACCAGGTTGTGCGCCTCGTCCACCAGCAGGCAGACGCGCCACTGGTTGACCAGGGTCAGGCTGTGCAGCAGGGCGCCGAGGTCGAAGTAGTAGTTGTAGTCGCCCACCACCACGTCGCTCCAGCGGCACAGCTCCTGGCTCAGGTAGTAGGGGCAGATGCCGTGGGCGATGGCGATCTCGCGCACGGCCTGCTGATCCAGCCAGCGCTCCTTCAGCGCCGCGCTGCGCGCCGCCGGCAGGCGATCGTAGAAGCCCCTGGCCAGTGGGCAGGATTCGCCGTGGCAGGCCTTGTCCGGATGCTCGCAGGCCTTGTCGCGGGCCACGTGCTCCAGCACCCGCAGCGGCGTCTCGGGCTGGCGCAGGCGCTGCAGCGCGTCCAGCGCCAGGCGCCGGCCTGGGGTCTTGGCGCTGAGGAAGAACAGGCGATCGATCTGCTGGCCGGGCATGGCCTTGAGCTGCGGGAACAGGGTGCCGAGGGTCTTGCCGATGCCGGTGGTGGCCTGCGCCAACAGGTAATGGCCGTCGCGCGCGGCGCGGTACACGGCCTCGGCCAGTTGCCGCTGGCCATGGCGAAATTCGGCGTAGGGAAAGCGCAGCGTGGTCAGCGCTGCGTCGCGCGCCAGGCGATGGGCCTGCTCCTGGCGCGCCCAGTGGATATAGCGGCGGCATTGCAGCTCGAAGAACTGGCGCAATGCCTCAGCGCTATGGCGCTCGCGAAACCCCGTTTCCTTCTGGCTGATGACGTTGAAGTACACCACCGCCAGGTCCAGCTCATCGAGTTCCAGCGCCTGGCACAGCAGCCAGCCGTAGACCTTGACCTGCGCCCAGTGCAGCAGGCGATGGTTGGCCGGGATGCGCGCGACGTCGCCGCGGTGGGTCTTGATCTCTTCCAGCAGGCGAAACTCGGGGTCGAAGCCGTCGATGCGGCCGCTGACCGTCAGTTCCTCGAACTCGCCACTTACGGCCAGCTCGGACATATAGTCGGGGCCGCGCCTGGCGACCACCGTGGCATGCCCCGCGATACCCTCTTGAGCGGTGGGCGAGGGGGTGAAGCGCAGGTCGAGGTCGCCCTCCTTGGCGGTGAACTCGCACAGCTCGCGCACGGCGATGCGCAGGCTCACTCAGCCCACTCCACATAGCAGACGCTGACCGGCATGCCGTGCTCGGCGCAGAACGCCAGCCAGCGTTTCTGGTTGTCCTGCAGGCGGTCGCCCGGGCCTTTCACCTCGATCATCCGGTAGCGCCGCTCGGCCGGCCAGAACTGGATCAGGTCGGGCATGCCGGCGCGGTTCTCGCGGATATCGGCGAGCAGGCGGCGGAACCAGGCGCCCAGGTGTGCCGGCGGCAGGCAGGCCAGCGCCTGCTCCAGGCGCTCGGCGTCGAGCAGCTCCCAGAACACGAAGGGTGACTGGATGCCGAACTTCTCGGCATGGGTGCGGCGCATGGCCTCGATGTAGCTGCCATCGTCCAGGCGCGCCAGGCAGGCGGCGAACAGCTCGCTGCGCCGGGCGTGGAAGTCGGCGCGGTGCAGGTCCACCGGGCCGGCGTGGAAGGGGTGGAAGAAGGCGCCGGGCAGCGGGGCGAAGATCGCCTCCCAGCAGAGCAGGCCGAACAGCCCGCAGATCAGCGTGTTCTCCACGTAATGCACCGGGGCATCGGGTCCGGCCAGATACGCGGCCACGGCCAGCTCGACGCTGGCGGCGCGTGGCAGGCGCAGGTCGATTCGATCCTCCACCAGCTTCGCCGCCCTGGCCGGAGTCGGCAGGGCGAGGCGTCTGCACAGACGGGTGCGCGCCCGTTCGGCCAGCTGCGCCTCCTCGCCGTTATATGGCGAATCGATGACCTGTTCGGCCAGGGCCAGCGCCTCGGCATCGCGGCCCAGGCGCTCCAGCACGCGGATCTGCCGCTGCCGTGAGCCGACCGCGCTGGTGTCGCGGTACAGCGTCAGCGCCGACTCCAGCTCGCCGGCGCGTTCCAGTTGCTGGGCCAGGCGCAGCAGCAGGCGCTGGTGGCGCTCGCCGATATGCGGGTTGTCGGTGGCGAAATCACCGAGCAGTTGCAGCACCTCGGTTACCGCCATGCCGGCGTCGAAGGCGTCGCGGCAGAGGCGCAGGTGCAGGTAGTCGTCGACGTCCTGGCGGCTGCGGAAGCCGCGCGAGCCCGGGGTGATCGGCACCTGCTCGTAGCGAAAGATGCCCAGATCGGCCAGGACGAATTCCGACCAGGCCTGCGCCAGGTTGCCGAAGAACATCAGCCGCAGGCGGTCGCACAGCGGCCCGATGGCCAGGCTCAGCAGACGGTCTTCCAGGTGCGGGCACCAGTCGGTCAGGCTGCGCGGCTCGACATGCAGCTCGCGCAGATGCGCCAGCAGTTCGCTCTTTTTCAGCGCGCCGCGCGGCAGGTCGGCGGCGAAATGCGCAGCCAGTTCGTCCTTGAGCAGCAGCGCGCCGAGTTCGTCGAAGGTCAGCGCGGCGTCGTCGATCAGCCAGTCCAGTTCCAATAGAGGCGCGGCGGCGTTGTCGATGGCGCCGATCTCGGCGTAGCTGAGTTTGCTCGCGCGAAAGTGCACGCCCTTGCGCATCACCAGCCTCACCAGCAGCGCCTGGGCCGGCAGCGGCAGCTGGATGAAGCTGGCGATAAAGGCCTGCTCGGCCGCGTCCATCAGCTCGCGATGATGGGTATCGAGCCAGTCTAGGGCCTTGCGGAAGTTGGCCAGGTAATAAAGTTCGGGGGCGTCGAGGGCGGGCATGAGGGGAAGCATGGTACTGGTTTTTTATACAGATACCAGTGCCCGCACTGCCGCGCAATGGCGACGGGACGGATGGCCTGCAGGCTTGCCCGCGCGTTTGGTCCGGGAATGCATAGCTGTGCAGGGCAAAAGGCCCCGGGCAGTTGCCTGCCTCGGGGCCAGGCGAGCTACTCGTAGCGCCAGTAGAGGGTCACGCCGGAGAAGCTGGAATAGCCCCTAACGCCAATATGCCAGGTGCCGGCGGCAGGATTTTCCTGAATGCAGGTTTCCTGATTGCCTTCGAGGTAGGGACGGCAGGTCCATTGGCTGGTCGTGGGCTGGCTGCCCAGGTGGGTGTAAAGGTCGGCATCACCGCTGCCACCACTGATCCGCACAGTCAGACGCCGGGCACCGCTGGGTACGGCCACGCTGTGCCGTACCCAGGCTCCCCGCGCGCCGGAGAGGTTGGGGTAGGTCTGCTCTTCACCATTGCCACCATCACTGGCATCGCAGCCGCGCTGGGCAATCAGGTCGCTGGCCCGCTTGGCTTTGACAATGCCGTAGCCGTAATAGGGGTCGCGACCTGGCGTGCCACGGTCTTCGGCGGTGATGTTGACCACCCTGCGAATCTGCGCAGGGGTGCACTGGCGGTGCTGGCTCCACACCAGGGCGTAAAGCGCCGATACATGCGGTGTGGCCATTGAGGTGCCGTTATAGCTCGCGTAGCGGTTGCCAGGCAGGGTGGAACGCACGCCAACGCCGGGGGCGGCGACTTCGACCTGGCTGTTGTACTGCGAGAAGGAGGCATGATTACCGCTGCTGTCGACCGCTGCGACCGACACGACCGAGTCATAGGACGCTGGGTAGGAGAGGCTGCTGGTGCCACTGTTGCCGGCAGCTGCAACGACCAGCACCCCGTTCTGGTAGGCCGCATCCATGGCATTGCGTTCGGTTATCGAAGAGGCGCCACCGCCCAGGCTCATGTTGATCACCGTCGAGCCTGCCGCGCGGCACTGCTGGATGGCCATCACCAGATCCGAACCATAGGCCCAGTTGCCGCTGTTGTTGAACACCTTGACGATATGTAGCCCCAGATTGCCCGAGGGGCTGACGCCGACTACGCCGAGGTTGTTGCCGCCCAGCGCGGCGATGGTTCCGGCCACGTGGGTGCCGTGGCCATCGCCATCCTCGTACCAGTTGCCGCTGTTGACGCTGCCAAAGCCGTCATTGCCAGTGATGCCCGCCGAGGGCAGATCCTGATGGCCGAGGTCGTAGCCGGAGTCGACGATGCACACCTTCATGTTGGAAATGGCGCTGTCCGGTAGCAGGTCGGCCTGCACCATGGGGATGCCGTAGGGCACCTGTTCGGCCATCAGGTAGCGGCGTGGGTCGAGCTCGATATAGTCGATCGCCGGGTTGGCCTGCAGCTGCTTGAGTTGCGCCGGGCTCAGGTGCGCCACGCTGGCAGCCTGGCTGTCCAGATGCATCAGCGGCTGCACCTGGGCCTGGCTGAGCAGGCGCTGGGCGGCGCGGCTTTCGAATCGGCCGGCACTCAGGGGTTGCGGCTGATTGGCCTGGTTCATCGGTGAGGGGGCCAGCTCCTTGTATTTGATGATGTAGCGCGGTGATTGCTGATCGTCCACAGCGATCTGCGCTTGGGCCGCGAAGCTGGGTTTCTCGTCGGCTTGGACCGGGGTCCAGCCTGCGCTGAGCAATAGCAGTAAGACGGTGGTGCGTTGAAATCCTTGCATGGTTATCTCCCAATTGATTGCCGCGTAATGCAGCTGTCAGAACCCTAGGAGACTGTGCCGAAATGCCAAGGCCGTTCGTCGTTTTTATGGCGTTAAAAAATCAATAAAATCAAATATTTATGGCAAAGCTGAGGCGGCCTTTGGGCGCCCGAAAGGAGAGGGGAAACACTGCTGCTGATACCTGGCCCAGATCTGCGGTTACACCGGAAAAGGGAGGGGGTGATCCACGCAACGCTGGCGGTCAGGGGGTATGGGTCAGTGCCTGGGCATGCCTGTGGCTCCACATAGAGGTACGCCAAGGCGCAGCGGATGCGCCTGTGCCGTAGGTGTTTTTCAGGGGGGTATTGGGGGGGGCGCGCCAGCCAAACAGTTCGGCTGGCGCGGTGCTTGTCTCAGTCTGCTATCCAGGCGTCCTGCCAATGGCTGCCGATGCCGGGCTCGAACTGGGTCGAGGCGGCTGACCACTGCGTGCAATAGCCACTCTGCGGAAAGGGACGACACTGATACAGCTTTCCCGTCTTGGGTTGCAGTACCCGGGTGCCGGCGGTGTAACTGCGCAGGCCGTCAGGGAAGGTGAAGTCGTAGTTGGCGCTGTCGTCGTCTGCGACGAACATCATGTCGAAGGTTTTCTGAAACAGTTCCTCGCCGCCGGCCACTCTGGCGCTGACCACCAGTTGGTGATGACCAGGCGCAGGGTTGTCGACCTCTATGCTCAAGGGCTGGCTACTGTTGGTCAGCTCGGCGGCGGCAAAGCCTTTGGCATTGCCGTCGTGGTCGTAGAGGTAGCTGCTGATCTGCAGCGCCCCCACGGCGGTGACGTTGAAGTCAAGCCGCAGCTGGCTGCCGCGGATGCGATAGCTGGGCTGCAGGCCATCGACCAACAGTTCGTGGTCAGGGGCAGCGGCCTTGTCGATCTGCACTTCGATGCGCTGGATGCCGCTGTCGGCGCGAGCAAACAGGCTGTTCTGGCCGTACACCGGCTCGATTGCGCCGTTGCTGCCGCGCTGACCGGCTTTGAGCTGGCTCTGTTGCTGGTTGATCCGGCTGGCCAGCAGGTAGGTCCACTGGTTGCGCTGGCCTTGCTCGCTGGTTTCAATCTGCAGGCGCGTCTGCAAGTCACTGCGCTCACCGCCGGCATCGAATATACGGGTCAGCGCCTGGTCGCCGACTTGCAGATCCACCGAGGGGTAGAGCATGCCCTTGACGTGCCAGGCGGACGGATCGGGCGGTGTCATCACATCGCCGAACATCACGTCGATCACGTTGTAGAAGCTCATCGGCGTATCGCCCACTTCCCAGACGCCCAGAATCACCTGATAGCCTTCGCGCGGCGGTACATCGCAGTTGTGGGTGGCTTCCTGCGGCGGCTGGCGCATGCCGCCATCGACCACGCAGAACGGTACCAGCTCGAACGCGGCGCGGTTCAACGGCTGATTGGCCAACCAGTCGGGGCGGGTGATGTAGTAGCGCCAGTTGCGCGTGACATGGTTGGCGGTGAAGCGCCAGGTGAAGTTCGTCGGTCCCGCCTGAATGGGGCGTTTGGCCCAGCGGCTGACGGTCTGTTCGTTGAGGGGGGCGAATTGTGCCAGCCCGGCGCTGGCGATCTGGCCATCGGCGGGGCCACTTTGCGGGAAGCCGGAGTAGCCTTCCAGGCTTTGCGGTTCCCATTGCACTGCACCGCATCCGCTGTTTTCACCCAGCTTGCACAGGTAGCCGCGTGCTTCAGGTTGCTTGATATAGCCGTGGGCGAACAGGTTGGTGCTGGCCAGCAGCAAGCAGGCGCTGGCCACGCAAATCCATTGGCGCTCGTTCATGTCTGTCCCTTAATCAGATTGGATAAATCGTGATGAAACCGGTTACCGGTCGCCTTGTGAGCAACAAGTGAGTTAGTACCTTAGTGCAGAAATCTCTGTCTTCCAGTGGAATTGACGAACGGTCGCGCTGCCGCTGTAAGCGTGCAATCACGCGTGTTTGCGGCGTCTAGAACTCCACGCATTCTCCATCTGCCCTCCATCCGCGCTCCATAAAGCGACCATCCGCGCCGCCCAGACTCTGCCGTACCTTCACTCGCTACGGAGAGCCGTGCCATGAGCCGTACCCTGGGTTTCAAGCTGGGCGCCATCGCCCTGTTGATGCTGCTGTTGATGATTCCCCTGCTGATGATCGACGGGCTGGTCGATGAGCGACAGGGCCTGCGCCACGAGGTGCTGCAGGACATTGCGCGCAGTTCCAGCTATCGCCAGCAGATCACCGGGCCGATCCTGGTGCTGCCTTACGTCAAGACCATCCACGAATGGAAAACCCATGAGAAGACCGGCGAGCGCTATCTGGAGGAGCGTCAGCGCAGCGGGCGCCTGTACTTCCTGCCCGATCGCTTCGTGCTCGATGGCGCGGTGAACACCGAACTGCGTGCGCGTGGCATCTACGAGGCGCGCCTGTACCGGGCCGATACCCGCATCAGCGGCCAGTTCCGTCTGCCGTCACGCTTCGGCCTGGGCGACGAGCTGGGTTTCTATCGCTTCGAGGCGCCCTTTCTCGCCGTCGGCATCAGCGATATCCGCGGCATCAGCAACGACCTGCAACTGCAGCTCAACGGCCAGACCCTGAGTTTCGCCCCCGGCACCGGCGACAGCCGTTTCGGGGCCGGCGTGCATGCACCGCTGCCGGCGCTCGACGCACAGGGTGGGCAGACCCTGGCGTTTGCCTTCGACCTCAAGTTGCAGGGCACCGAGCAGCTCGCCGTGGTGCCGGTAGGCCGCGACAGCCGGGTCAGCCTCAACTCGCCCTGGCTACACCCGAGCTTCGTCGGTGAGTACCTGCCGAGCCAGCGTGAAGTCAGCGAGCAGGGCTTCAACGCGCAGTGGCAGACCAGCTTCTTCGCCACCAACCTGGAGGAGGCGCTGGACAACTGCGTGCGCCGTGAGCAGTGCCAGGGCCTGTTCGGGCGCAACTTCGGGGTGAGCTTCGTCGACCCGGTGGACCAGTACCTGAAGACCGACCGCGCGATCAAATACGCGCTGCTGTTCATCGCCCTGACCTTCGCCGCCTTCTTCCTCTTCGAGGTGCTCAAGCGTCTGGCCGTGCACCCGGTGCAGTACACCCTGGTGGGCCTGTCGCTGGCGCTGTTCTACCTGCTGCTGCTGTCGCTGTCGGAGCATCTGCACTTCGCCCTGGCCTATGTCCTGTCCGCCAGCGCCTGCGTCGGCCTGATCGGCTTCTACGTCAGTTTCGTGTTGCACAGCTGGCAGCGCGGCGCGGGTTTCGCCGGCCTGCTGGCAGCGCTGTACGCGATGCTCTACGGCCTGCTCAGCGCCGAGGACTACGCCCTGCTGATGGGCTCGCTGCTGGTGTTCGGCGTGCTCGGCAGCATCATGGTGCTGACCCGCAAGCTGGACTGGTATGGCGTCGGCCGCGCCGCCCCGCAAGCCTGAATCCAACCGGCGCGGCGCAGGCCGCGCCCCCAATCTGGAGCTGACCCCATGCGTGCATTGATGCAGTTTTCCGCCTGCCTGGCCCTGGGCCTGGTGGTGGCGGTGATGATCCTGATCGGCCTGATGTTCTTCGGCTGGTTCAACCTGATCGACGGTCTGCTGCTGACCGGCAAGCCGCTGGCTCACCTGAGCCTGGTGCTGCTGCCGGAAGGTTTCTGGAGCACCCTGAGCGGCCTGCCGGATGCCGCCAGCAACAGCAGCCTGCGCTCCTTCCTGGCGCTGTGCGCCGCGCTCGGCCAGCTCGGGCTGCTGCTGGCGCTGGGCTTTATGCGCCTGTGGTACCGGGCATGAGCGGGCATATCGGCTTGCGCGAGGATGCGCGCGTCGGACGCCGCCTGGCACGGCGGATCGCGGCGCTATTTGCGCCGCGCGAAGCGGCAGGAAATCCGGCGGGTTGCACCCGCCCTACGCGGTCGTAGGGTGCGCCGTGCGCACCGCTAGCAACCGGGGTTTTTGCCCTTGCATGGGCCACCGAAGCCCCGCTTGACCACCATACCCACCGTCGGCAAGCGGAGGCCTGGTGCGCACAGCGCACCCTACTCGAATGCCCAGACCATGGGCTCTGCCGCAGGGTGCGCCGCGCGCACCAACGTTTCCGTCTCCATGGCCGGTGCGCACAGCGCACCCTACGAAGCGAATGCCGAGCCAGCGGCGCCAGGGTTTAGCGCCGCTTTTCCTGCGGCAGAACGAACACCGCCACACTCAGCCCGGGCACCTGGAACTGGCCGTTCTCCACCTTGGCCTGGCGGATGCGGGCGTCGCTGGAGTCGCGTTGCACCGGGTGCAGACGATGGCCGGGTTGGGCGCCGGGCAGGCTGATCGGCTCGGCGCCGGCGTTGAACACCACCATCAGCGCCTCGTGCCGCGGATCGAGATCGCGGCCTGTGCCGCGGCCGTCGTCCAGGCTGAAGGCGATCACGCCGGGCAGCTGGTCGGGGCCGGTGTTGTGAAAGCGCAGGCGCCGGTCGATCTCGGCGGCGCTGTCGAGCTGGAACAGCGGGCTGCCGCTGCGGATGCGCAGCAGTTCGAGGAACTGCCGCCTGGCCGCGAGGATATCGGCACTGCTCGGCTTGGCGTTGGCGTCGGCGATGATCTGGCGGATCAGCGGCCAGTTCTCGCCGTCCTTGTCTTCACGTGGCAATCCTCTATTCCAGCTGTTGTCCTGGTAGGTGAAGTCCACCGCGTTGAACCAGTCGCCGGAGTCGTAGCTGTCACGCTCCATCGACTTGGAGCGGAGGATGTCCGAGCCCATGTGGATGAAGGGCACACCCTGACTCAATAGCGGTACGGCCAGGCCGAGCAGCTGCAGGCGCACCCGTTCGGCGCTGGAGAGGGAGGCGGGCAGCTTGTACTGGTTGATGTCCCACAGGGTCTGGTTGTCGTGCTTGGAGACGTAGTTGACGGTTTCCTGCGGATCGAGGGTGTAGCCGGCCGGCTGGCCGTTGTAGTCGATCTCGGCGCCGCGCCGGCGGCTGCCATCGGCGCTCTCGAAGCGGTAGTCGCGCAGACCGCCGGCGATGCCGACGCGGATCAGATCCTTCAGCCTGAGCAGCTCGGCCTGTTCCCCGGCGCTGCCACTATTGAGCTCGTTGGGCAGCAGGTAGAGACCGTTGGCGAAGCCCTGGAAGCGCCGCAGGCTGTCGCCGCCGTCGAACGGGCTGCCGCCACGCACGGCGTCGCGCTGGCGGTCGTTGAAGGTGCCGATACCGGTGCCGGCCATGTTGGCCTGGATGGCGTTGACGCCGCGGGCGCCATCGGCCACCTCGCCGAAGTTCCAGCCCTCGCCGTAGAGGTAGGTCTGCGGGTCGATCTGGCGCACCGCCTTGTGGGCCCTGGTCAGGTTGCTGCGCATATGGTGGCCCATCAGGTCGAAGCGAAAGCCGCCGATCTTGTAGTCGCGCGCCCAGACGCGCAGCGAGTCGATCATCAGCTTTTCCATCATCAGGTGCTCGGACGCGGTGTTGTCGCAGCAGGTGGAGCGTTCCACCGCGCCGGTTACCGGGTGGCGCCTGTGGTAGTAGCCGGGCACCAGCTTGTCGAGCACCGATTGCTCGCCCAGGCCCGAGGCGTGGGTGTGGTTGTAGACCACGTCCATCACCGTGGTCAGGCCCATCTCCGCCAGCGCCTGGACCATGCGTCGGAACTCGCGGATGCGCGCCACGCCCTCGGCATCGCTGGCGTAGCTGCCCTCCGGCACCGTGTAGTGGAAGGGGTCGTAGCCCCAGTTGAAGGAGTCCAGCGCACGCAGGTCGGCGTATAGCGCCTGGGCGTCGCTGCTGGCCGGGTCGAAGCCCTGCAGCACCTCGCGGATGCTCCCGGCGTTGCAGTAGCCGGCCCAGTTGCGCCGGGCGCTGGCCGACAGCGCGCAGAGCTTGGCGAAGGGCTCGTCCAGGTCGACGCGCTTGGCCGGGTCTTCGTCCACCGTGGCGATATCGAATACCGGCAGCAGCTGTACGTCGGTCAGCCCGGCCTTGCGCAGCTCCTGCAGGTGTTGCACGCCGCGGCTGGTGGGCTGGGTGAAGGCCAGGTAGGTGCCGCGCTGGGCGGCCGGCAGCGCGCTGTCGCTGGCGCTGAAGTCGCGCACGTGGGTCTCGTAGATCACCCGCGCCTCGGGCTTGGCCGCGCGCGGCGGGCGCAGGCTGTCCCAGCCGGCCGGCTTGAGGTCGGCGGCGTCCAGATCCACCACCTGGGCGTACTGACTGTTGCGCGACAGGCTGAGGGCGTAAGGGTCGCTGGTCAGGCTGGTTTCGATGCGGCCGCTGACGGGGTGATAGACGCTCACCTCGTACTGGTAGTAGGCGCGGTCCAGCTGCTTCGGCCCGCTGTAGGTCCACACGCCGTGATGCTCGCGCATCTCTTTGGGGAAGCCGGGCAGCAGGCGTTTCTTGCGGTCGAAGGCATGCAAGCGCACACGCTGGGCGCTGGGGGCCCAGAGGCGAAAACGCACGTCATGCCTGGTGACTTCGGCGCCCAGCGGGCCGGAGTAGGCATAGAGCGCATCGAGCACGCCGGGCGTCTGCACCTGGGTGGCGCTGAGCAGGCGTTCGTCCTGGTCGTAGGCGAGCACCAGCAGCTGGCTCTTCAGCGCGCTGCGCAGGGTCTTGGCGCCGACCTCCAGGCGGTAGGCCGGCTGTTCGGCCAGATGCGGGAACCTGGCCTTGAGCGTTGCGTTGAGTCTGCCGGGGCGCAGGGCGATGGCGCGGCCACCGCTGACGCTGCGCTGCTCGCCGTCGATGCGGATATCGGCCTGCGGCGCGTAGCGCAGCTCCAGCCGCGCCGCCGCACTGTCACCGTGCAGCACCAGGGTGAAGGGATCGAGCCAGTGCGCGCGGGCGCCGTCGATGGCCAGCGGTGTGCCGACGATGGGGGTGGCCGACAGCTGTGCGCTGCCGCTCTGGCTGAAGGCGCGTCGGCCCAGCTCGTCGAGGCGCCAGATCAGGTCGCCGCCGCCCAGGTCCTTGTCGTCGCCGCGGTGCATGATCAGGTTCAGGCAGCTGGCGTCGGCCGTCAGCGCAATGCTGAACCAGGCGCCATGCTCGGCATCGACGCCGGCCGGCGCCAGCGGTCGGTCCCAGCTGGTGCCGTCACGCACACCGCTGCATTGCGGGGTGTTCCACAGGTGCAGGCCCCAGCCGGCGTAGTCGCCGTCGCTACGCTGGTAGTACAGCAGCGCCTCGTCGGGGCCGGGCTGCAGCGGCTCGGCGCCGGCCAGGGTGGAGCCTGCGAGCAGCAGGCCGAGTAGATACCGCGGCAATCTCGAATCGTGCATGGTGTGCGTCCCTGGTTGTTGTTGTGGGTACTTCTTCCAGCGAGGCGATACTGGCCAGGGCGGCCGGGTGGCACATCCTCTGTGCGGCGTTTTGCGAGGGCGTAGGGCGGGGAAGGAGCGGGGATTAATGGCGTTTCGCTGGCGTCCGGTGGGCAGCGGCCAAGGCCCGGCTTAGACTGTCGCGTCCGGATGAATAGCAAGGAGCTCAGGGATGAACCGTATGGTTTTCGCCGCGTGCTGCGGCCTGCTGCTGGTCGCTGCAGCGCAGGCCGACGATTGCCGGCAGCAACTGCCTGCCTGGATCGAACAGGCCCACCCGGGCCATGCAACGGGCCAGGTGCTGCAGGACGAGCGTGGACGTTACCGGGTGGATGTCGAACAAAGCATCTGCAAGGTCTGGCCGGCGCGGCCTGGGCTGACCTTGATCGCGATGCCGCTGGTGCGCGCGGAGCACGACAGTCATGGCGAGGCGGATCTTGAAGTGCTGGTGCTGGATAACGCCAGACAAACCTTCTTGGCACGCCTGATCGAGCCAAACCAGCTGGATTGGGATGCGATCTATGTAGACAGGCTGGCCCTGGACACCGCGCCTTATCGCCTGCGTGGGGATGACCTCGCCTTTGGCGTTCGCATCAGTCGTCGCAACGGGTCGCGCATGAATCCCTTCGCGGAAGCCGAGCTCACACTCTACGAGTTGCAAGAGCAAGGGTTGCGCTCATTGATGGGGGCGCTGGTAGTGGAGAGCTTTGGCGGTGAACGAGACGACGATTGCATTGCCTCGTTTGGCGAGGCCAAGGGCGTGCTTATCGTCACGGGCAAGGTTGGCCGAGATGGTTACCGCGACCTGCTTTTCAAACGTACTCATACTGGCAGGCGCATGGTGACGGTCGATGCCGAATGCCGGACGCTCGAGGACGAACCCCGCTCCGATCAGTTTCGTCTTGAATACGGCGACGAACGCTATCTGCTGCCAATCGAGCTGGTCTCCGACCCGCTCTGAAGGCACGTAGCCCGGATGCAATCCGGGCACGGCACAACAGGCCATCCCTGGATTGCATCCGGGCTACGAGGTGGCAAGCCAGGTGAACCGCGTTCACCTGGCGCTTGGCTTTACAGGCTGACCGAAATCCCCGCCTGCAGCGTGCGTGGTTCACCCGGGTAGGCCCAGGCGTTCCACGCACGTTCCTCGTAGTGCTTGTCGAACACATTGTTCAGATTGAGGTTCAGCCGCACGTTCTCGGTCAGCGGGTAGTAGGCCAGCAGGTCGACCAGGCCGTAGCCGTCCATGTCGAAGGTGTTGTTGCTGGTCTGGCCCTGGCGCTCGCTGACGTACTTCAGGCCGATGCCCAGGCCCAGGCCGGCCAGCGGGCCGCCGTCGAACTCGTAGGTATCGAGCAGGTTGAAGCTGTGTCGCGGCACGTTGGCCAGGCGCGACCCCACCGGCATGGTGGCGCTGGTGCTTTCGGTGACTTCGGCGTCAACGTAGGCATAGCCGCCGATCACCCGCCACTGCGGGGTGATGTTGCCGGCCAGATTGATATCGAAGCCACGGCTGCGCACTTCGCCGGCGGCAATGCTGCGGGTGGCATCCAGCGGGTCGCTGGTCAGCACGTTTTCCTTGACGATATGGAACATCGCCGCGGTCAGGCTCAGGTCGCGGTCGGCCATGTCGTACTTGATGCCGAGTTCATGGGCGATGCCCTTTTCCGGGTCGAAGGCATTGCCGAGGCGATCGGCGCCGCGGTTGGGCTTGAACGAGCGCGAGGTGTTGGCGAACACCGCCAGTTCGTCGGTGAGGTCGTAGATCAGGCCGAAGCGCGGCGAGACGGCGTTATGCGCCTGATCCCAGTTGCCGCTGGGATTGAGCTTGTCGTTATAGCTCTGCTCGAAACGCTCGATACGTGCACCCAGTTGCGCCTTGAGGCGTTCGGTCAGGGCGATCTGGTCCTGGACGAAGAAGGCGTAGGACTCGAGGTTCTCGCTGTCGTGGGTGGTGGTGCGGGTCAACGCCGGCAGCGGCTGGCCGTGTACCGGGTTGTACAGGTCGATAGGATAGGCGCCGCCGCCCGGCGAACGGATGATCAGCGAGTTGTAGTTGAACTTGTCGTACTCCACGCCCACCAGCAGGGTATGGGCGAAGCCGCCAAGGTCGAAGTTGCCTTCGGCGTTGGCCTGGGCATTGACGTCGTTCCAGTTCAGCCAGCGCTCGTTGTAGTTGCGCCCGATGCTGCTGGCGCCTGCAGGCAAGCCGGTGTAGGCGTTGCTGTTGTTCTCCACGGCGCCGCCATGGATCTCGCCATCGAGGTACTGCACGCCGCCGCGCAGGGTCCAGCTATCGCTCAGCAGGTGTTCGATGCGCAGCTGGGTAGTGGCGTTCTCGTTGGTCAGCTTGCCGGCGGATTCCTCGCCGAGGAAGCGGTCGCGCGGCAGCTTGCCGTTCTGGTTGGAGTAGCGGGTGACGCCACGGTCGAGCGGGTGGCGGTTGTGCAGGTAGTCGCCTTCGAGGGTGACGGCGGTGTCTTCGTTGAGCTGCCAGCGCAGCACCGGGGCGACGTTGTAGCGCTCGCTCTCGACGTCATCGCGGAAGCTGTCGCCGCCCTCGGCCACCAGGTTCAGGCGGTAGGTGAAGGCGGCCTGTTCGTCCAGCGCACCGGTGGTGTCCAGCGTGCCGCGGCGCAGACCTTCGCTGTTGACCTGGCTGCCCAGCACGGTGCGGCGCTCGGCCTGCGGCTGCTTGCTGACGATGTTGAAGGTGCCGCCCGGATCGCTACGGCCGTAGAGCATGGCCGCCGGGCCGCGCAGCACTTCGATGCGCTCGATGGTGCTGGCGTCGGGCATGTTCGGGTAGCCACGGTTGACGGCGAAACCGTTGCGGTAGAACTCCTGGCTGGTGAAGCCGCGAATCAGAAATTCGGTCAGACCCTGGCCACCGAAGTTGTTGCCGCGCTCCACGCCGCCGGCGTAATCCAGCGCATCTTCCAGGCGCACCGCGCCGACGTCCTGCACCACCTGCGCCGGCACCACGCTGATCGACTGCGGGATTTCATGGATCGGCGTATCGGTGCGCGTCGCGCTGGCCGAGCGGGTGGCGCGATAGCCGTCGACCGGCCCATCGGCTTGCTCCGTAGGGGCGGTGATCTGCATTTCCTCCAGTGCCAGCGGCGTGTCGCTGTCCGTGCTGGCGAAGGCGGTGTGGCAGGCGAAGGCGGGTAGGGCGAGAAGCGGTACGACCAGGCGTCGCATGAGTGAATCCTTGGGGCGGAAGACAGGGGAGGGCCCGGGATTCTAGTTTTTCAGAGAATCATTATCAAATGCACATTTGTCGCAGTAGGCGGCTTGGAAGATGCGTTTTTTCTTCTACAGTTTCAGCGTTTGCCCTGAGTGCCCGAAACCTCGCGATGCGGCTAATACCAATGTCTATCTGTCGGTCTTGGCTGGCCTGCTGCTAGCTTGAAGCTGCATCAGAATAACAATAACCGGAGGCGTCTATGACTTCTGAACAAGCAAATGCCGCGGCCTACTGGAAGGCCAACGTGCGGCTCATCACCTGGAGCCTAGTTATCTGGGCGCTGGTTTCCTACGGGTTCGCCATGATTCTCCGGCCGATGCTGGCGGGAATCTCGGTTGGCGGTTCCGACCTCGGATTCTGGTTCGCACAGCAGGGTTCCATCCTCTTTTTCATCGGGCTCATTTTTCACTACGCGTGGAGACTGAACAAACTCGATAAAGAATTTGGCGTCGAGGAGTAAGTGGTCATGAGCCAATTCGTCATCAACATGTTGTTCGTAGGCGCGTCCTTCGCGCTCTACATCGGCATCGCCATCTGGGCGCGTGCCGGCTCCACCAAAGAGTTCTACGTCGCCGGCGGTGGTGTGCATCCCGTCACCAACGGTATGGCGACCGCTGCCGACTGGATGTCCGCTGCATCCTTCATTTCCATGGCGGGCCTGATCGCCGCCGGTGGTTATGCCAACTCCACCTTCCTCATGGGCTGGACCGGCGGCTACGTGCTGCTGGCGATGCTGCTGGCACCCTACCTGCGCAAGTTCGGCAAGTTCACCGTGCCGGATTTCATCGGCGACCGCTTCTACAGCCGTGGTGCGCGTCTGACGGCGGTGATCTGCCTGGTGATCATCTCCGTGACCTACGTGATCGGTCAGATGGCCGGTGCTGGCGTGGCCTTCTCGCGCTTCCTCGAGGTGAGCAACTCCACCGGTATCTGGATCGCGGCCGGCGTGGTATTCGCCTATGCCGTATTCGGCGGCATGAAGGGCATCACCTACACCCAGGTCGCTCAGTACGTGGTACTGATCGTGGCCTACACCATCCCGGCGATCTTCATCTCCCTGCAGCTGACCGGTAACCCGATTCCGCCGCTGGGCCTGTTCGGTGATCATGTCGAGTCCGGCGTGCCGCTGCTGCAGAAGCTCGATGAAGTGGTACGCGAGCTGGGCTTCTCCGCCTACACCGCCGATGTCAGCAACAAGCTGAACATGGTGCTGTTCACCCTGTCGCTGATGATCGGTACTGCCGGTCTGCCGCACGTGATCATCCGCTTCTTCACCGTGCCGAAGGTTTCCGACGCACGCTGGTCGGCTGGCTGGACCCTGGTGTTCATCGCCCTGCTGTACCTCACCGCTCCGGCAGTCGCCTCGATGGCGCGTCTGAACCTGGTCACCACCATTTATCCGCAGGGCGCTTCTGCCCCGGCGCTGGCCTACGAAGAACGTCCTGAGTGGGTCAAGACCTGGGAACAGACCGGCCTGATCAAGTGGGAAGACAAGAACGGCGACGGCCGTATCCAGATGTACAACGATGCCGCTCCGGCCTTCACCGCTACCGCTCAGGAGCGCGGCTGGAATGGCAACGAGCTGACCGTGAACAACGACATCCTGGTTCTGGCCAACCCGGAGATCGCCAACCTGCCCGGCTGGGTGGTGGGTCTGATCGCTGCCGGTGCCATCGCTGCGGCACTGTCGACGGCGGCGGGTCTGTTGCTGGCGATTTCTTCGGCCATCAGTCATGACCTGATCAAGACCTTGATCAATCCGAAGATCAGCGAGAAGGGGGAAATGCGCGCAGCGCGGATCTCCATGGCGTGTGCGATCCTGCTGGCAACCTACCTGGGTCTGAATCCGCCAGGGTTCGCCGCGCAGGTGGTGGCGCTGGCCTTCGGTATCGCGGCTGCAACCCTGTTCCCGGTGCTGATGATGGGGATCTTCTCCAAGCGCATGAACGACAAGGGCGCGATCTGCGGCATGGTCGCCGGCCTGGTGGTCACCCTGCTGTACATCTTCACCTACCTGGGCTGGTTCTTCATTCCGGAGACCAACATGCTGCCCAATACCCCGGACCAGTGGTTCATGGGTATCTCCCCGGCTTCCTTCGGTTCCGTCGGTGCCCTGATCAACTTCGCCGTGGCTTACGCCGTGTCGATGGTCACTGCCGAACCGCCGCAGGAAATCCAGGATCTGGTGGAAAGCGTACGTACTCCCAAAGGTGCTGGTGCCGCTCTGAGCCACTAAGCATAATCCTGGCCTGACGCCATCGGTCGATGGTCCAGGGTCTTACAGACGGGCCTCCAGTGGAGGCCCGTCTTTTTTCGGGAACACTCATATGTTGTGGACTTTGCTTGCCATCGTGGTGGCGGGGCTCGGCGCCGCCGGTATTGCCCTGCTGCTGCGCAAACTGACGCGCAACAAACTGCCGAAGTGGATCGTGCCGCTGTTCGGCGGTCTGGGGATGCTGGGTTATCAGGTGTTCTACGAGTACTCCTGGTTCGAGCATCAGCAGGCGCGTCAACCCGCGGAATCGGTGGTGGTGGCGACGGAGGCGGGGCATGTGTTCTGGCGTCCGTGGAGCTACTTCGTGCCGATGATCACCGCCTTCACCGTGCTCGACAGCAAGAGCCTGGTCAAACGCGAGCTCGACGGCAACACGGTGGCCGAATTCATGCTCTATCGCTTCGAGAAGCAGCATGTCGATCATGTCGCGCACCAGGCGCATCTGCTCAACTGCGAGAGCGCCGAGCTGCTGCCGCTCGATGCGCAGAAGCAGCCGCAGCTGGCCCAGCTCAAGCGCATCGGCAAGGACGATCCGCTCTACCTGCAGGTGTGCCGCTAGCGCACGCTGAGCGTGGCGGTATCGGTGCGCACGGCGCACCCTACGCAAGATCCGGCGCGTAGGGTGTCGCGGGGCCGTCTAGGCCGCGCGCACCACCTCCCGTCTCGCCCGGGCGCTTTTTTGCGTCCGATAGATCCAGATCAATATCCACTCCTGCCTCCTGCATAGAATCGCCAGCCCCTGATTTTTCGAGCTTGCGGTCATGCCCCGTTTTCCCGAACTGCTGTCGCCTGCCGGCACCCTGAAGAACATGCGCTATGCCTTCGCCTACGGCGCCGATGCGGTGTACGCCGGGCAGCCGCGTTACAGCCTGCGGGTGCGCAACAACGAGTTCGACCACGCCAATCTGGCCCTCGGCATCAAGGAGGCGCACGCGCAGGGCAAGCAGTTCTACGTGGTGGTCAACATCGCCCCGCACAACGCCAAGCTCAGGACCTTCCTCAAGGACCTGGCGCCGGTGATCGAGATGCGTCCCGATGCGCTGATCATGTCCGACCCCGGCTTGATCATGCTGGTGCGCGAGCACTACCCGCAGATGCCGATCCACCTGTCGGTGCAGGCCAATGCGGTGAACTGGGCGAGCGTGCGGTTCTGGCAGCAGCAGGGGCTGAGTCGGGTGATCCTGTCGCGCGAGCTGGCGCTGGAGGAGATCGAGGAGATCCGCCGCGAGGTGCCCGGCATGGAGCTGGAGGTGTTCGTCCACGGCGCCCTGTGCATGGCCTACTCCGGGCGCTGTCTGCTGTCGGGTTACATCAACCGCCGCGACCCCAACCAGGGCACCTGCACCAACGCCTGCCGCTGGCAGTACCAGGCCACCCCGGCCGCCGAGAACGAGCTGGGCGAGATCGTCCGCGTGGTCGAGCCGACCCTGGGTCAGGGTGCGCCGACCGCCCAGGCCTTCGTGCTCGAAGAGGCGGGCCGGCCGGGCGAGGAAATGGCCGCCTTCGAAGACGAGCACGGCACCTACATCATGAACTCCAAGGACCTGCGCGCGGTGCAGCACGTCGAGCGTCTGGTGCGCATGGGCGTGCACTCGCTGAAGATCGAGGGGCGTACCAAGAGCCACTTCTACGTGGCGCGCACGGCGCAGGTCTATCGCCGAGCCATCGACGATGCGCTGGCCGGCAAGCCGTTCGACAGAGGTCTGCTGGACAGTCTCGAGTCATTGGCGCATCGCGGCTACACCGAGGGTTTTCTGCGCCGCCATGTGCATGACGAGTACCAGAACTACCAGCGCGGCAGCTCGGTGTCGGAGCGTCAGCAGTTCGTCGGCGAGCTGACCGGCGAGCGCCGCGGCGAGCTGGCCGAGGTGCGGGTGAAGAACCGCTTCGCTGTCGGTGACGGGCTGGAGCTGATGACGCCGCGGGGCAATCTGCGTTTCAGCCTGGAGCACCTGCAGAATGCACAGGGGCAGGCACAGTCGGTGGCGCCTGGCGATGGCCACGTTCTGTATCTGCCGTTGCCGGCCGATGTGCAGCTGGAATACGGCCTGCTGATGCGCGACCTATAGGTTTTCGCAGGGTGGGCGCCGATCCGTAGGGTGTCGCGGGGCCGCCGAGGCTGTGCGCACCTAGAAGCTGTGAAGAGATCAGGGCCCAGGAGGCGTTGCGCTTGCGCCGTGGCGGTCGAGAGGTGCGCCGGTCACATGGCGTGATGGCGGCGGCGCCGACTGGACAGCTGGCGCTCCAGCTCGCAGAGGCTGTCGATGCCCTGACGACGCGCCTTGCTGAACAGCATCAGCGCCAATTCGGCGGTGACCAGCGCGTCGGCGCTGGCGTTGTGCCGCTGGTGCACCTGCAGGCCGAATTCGGCGACCCACTCGTCCAGCCCGCCCTGGCGAATGCGCGACTGCGGGCACAGCAGCGGAGCGATCTCGGCGACGTCGAAGAAGCTGTGCTGCAGGCGATAGCCCAGGTGCTGCTTGAGCGCGCGGGCCAGCATGCGCTGATCGAACTCGGCATGGAAGGCCAGTACCGGGCTGCTGCCGACGAACTCCATGAAGTCCAGCAGCGCTTCGACGGGCTCCACGCCGCGCGCCACCTCGCTGGGGGCGATGCCGTGAATCAGGGTGCTGGCGCTGGCCTGGTGATCCGGCAGGTGCAGGGTGCGCTCGAACTGCTGAGCCAGGTCGATGGCGCCGTTGTCGATCACCACCGCACCGATCGCCAGCACCTGGTCGCGGCGCATGTTGAGGCCGGTGGTTTCCAGATCGAGCACGACGAAACGCTGCTGATGCAGCGGGCGCTCGTCCATTTCCGCCGGTGTGGCGAGGGTCTGGCGGCGTTCCAGTTGTCGTTGCGTCAGGGCCGGCCCGCGGCCGGTGAACCAGGTGAACTTGCTCATAGCTGATACCTCACGGCCAGGCTGCTTTGCAGTCGCTGGGCCTGGCGGAAGGATTCGCGAAGGATGCGCCGATCCAGCAGGTTCAGACTGTCAGGATCGAGACGATTGGAGTAGGGCTGCTCGTCGCGTGCCTGCAATTGGTGCTGCTGCATGCGGGTCTGCTGGATGAAGTGGTAGGCCTCTTCGTAGGCCGCGCCGTCCTGGGCCTCAATCACGCCCTTGGCGACCAGGGCGCGCAGGCGTTCCAGCGTGCCCACCGCAGAGATGTGATTGGCCAGGGCCAGCAGGCGGGCGCCATCGACGAAGGGGGTCAGGCCCTGCACCTTGAGGTCCAGGGTGTCCTTGTCGGCGCCCGAGCGCGCCACCACGAAGTCGCGGAAACGTCCCACCGGCGGGCGATGGCGCAGGGCGTTCTCGGCCATCATGTGCTGGAACAGGCTGTTGTTGCCGATGCGCCCGAGCAGTTCCTCGCGCAGCTGCTCGCAACCTTCGTCCGGGCCCCAGATCGCGCGCAGATCGAAATAGATGGTGGAGCCCAGCAGGTTCTCCGGCGTGGCCTCGAGCACGAAGCCGGCAAAGCGCCGCGACCATTCCTGGCGCGACAGGCACAGCTCGGGGTTGCTGGCCATGATGTTGCCCTTGCACAGGGTGAAACCGCACTGCGCCAGGCGCTGGTTGATCTCGGCGGCCAGCGGCAGCAGGCGCCCGCGAATGGCAGCGGCCTCGGCAGCATCGGCGGCCTCGAAGAGAATGCCGTTGTCCTGATCGGTATGCAGGGTCTGCTCGCGGCGGCCCTCGCTGCCGAAGCACAGCCAGGTGAAGGGCACCCCGGGGTCGCCCATCTCCTCGATGGTCAGCTCGATCACCCGGCTGACCGTGTGGTCGTTGAGCAGGGTGACGATATGGGTGATCTGCGTCGAGCTGGCGCCGTGGGCCAGCATGCGGTCGACCAGCAGGCGGATGTCGCTGCGCAGCCCGGCCAGGGTCTCCACCTTGCCGGCATGGCGAATGGTGCGCGCCAGGTGCACCAGGTCGACGCGCTGCAGGCTGAACAGGTCGCGCTCGGAGATCACCCCGCAGAGCTTCTCGTGGTCCACCAGGCAGACGTGGGCGATATGCCGCTCGGTCATGGCGATGGCGGCGTCGAAGGCGCTGGCGTCCGGGGGCAGGTGGAAGGGCCTGGGGGTCATCAGGTTGCTGATCGGCTGCGCCAGGTCGGCGCCGTCGGCGACCACGCGGCGCAGGTCGCGCAAGGTGAAGATGCCCAATGGGCGGTTGTCCGGATCGACCACCACGATGCTGCCTACGTGCTGCTCGTGCATCAGTCGCACGGCCTCGCGCAGCGGGGTCTGCGGGGCGCAGCCGATGGGCTGACGCATGGCCAGTTCGCCCAGGCGGGTGTCCAGCGAGTATTGCGCGCCGAGGGTTTCCACCGCGCGCAGCTGCACCTGCTGGTTGACCTGATCGAGCAGGCTGCTGACCCCGCGCAGGGCGAAGTCGCGCAGCGGGTTGGACACGGCGAACAGCTTGACGAAGGCGAGCTTGGTCAGCAGCAGGCAGAAGGTGTCTTCGGCGGCCAGGTGTTCGGTGCGGGTGGCGCGTTCGCCAATCAGCGCGGCCAGCGGGAAGCACTCGCCAACGGTGATCTCGAAGGTGGTTTCGGTGCCGCGCCGCGCGCTGTGCGGGCGCTCGCCGTGCACGCGACCCTGTTTGACGATATAGAAGTGTTCGACCGGGCCGTCGCTCGGCTTGATGATCGAGTCGCCCTCGGCGTAGAAGCGCAGCTGGCAATGCTCGACGAGGAACGCCAGATGGGCGGTGTCCATCTGGTTGAAGGGGGGAAACTTCTGCAGGAACTCCATGGTGCCGTGAATGTTCTGCAGCACCGCGGTCTTGCCCGCATCGGCCATGGCATCGGCCTTGCTCATGGGCTTGCGCCTCGCAGCTTCGGAATGCTTGCAGTGTGGCGCGGATCGGCCACCTTGCCCATTGCACCTAAGTAGGGGGCCCCGCGGAGGGGCAATGAAAAACCGCCCCGTAGGGCGGTTTTCTTGCGGCGGCTGCGAATCAGAGGCCGTTCTTGGCCTTGAACTCGCGACGACGGCGATGCAGCACCGGCTCGGTGTAGCCGTTGGGCTGCTTGGTGCCTTCGACCACCAGCTCCAGCGCGGCCTGGAAGGCGACGTTGTTGTCGAAGTCCGGGGCCAGCGGGCGGTACAGCGGGTCATTGGCGTTCTGACGATCCACCACCGGCGCCATGCGCTTGAGGCTTTCGACCACCTGCGCCTCGCTGACGATGCCGTGGCGCAGCCAGTTGGCCAGCAGCTGGCTGGAGATGCGCAGGGTGGCGCGGTCTTCCATCAGGCCGACGTCGTTGATGTCCGGCACCTTGGAGCAGCCGACGCCCTGGTCGATCCAGCGCACCACGTAGCCGAGGATGCCTTGCGAGTTGTTGTCCAGCTCGTTGCGGATTTCCTCCTCGCTCCAGTTGGTGTCCTTGGCCAGCGGGATGGTCAGGATGTCGTCCACCGAAGCCGGGGTGCGCTTGGCCAGTTCGGCCTGACGGGCGAACACGTCGACCTTGTGGTAGTGCAGGGCGTGCAGGGTGGCGGCGGTCGGCGAGGGGACCCAGGCGGTGTTGGCGCCGGACAGCGGGTGAGCGATCTTCTGCTCGACCATCGCCGCCATCAGGTCCGGCATGGCCCACATGCCCTTGCCGATCTGCGCGCGGCCCTGCAGGCCGGTGGCCAGGCCGACGTCGACGTTGTTGTTCTCGTAGGCGCCGATCCAGGTCTCGCTCTTCATGGCGGCCTTGCGCACCACGGCGCCGGCTTCCATGGAGGTGTGGATCTCGTCACCGGTACGGTCGAGGAAGCCGGTGTTGATAAATACCACGCGCTCGCTGGCGGCCTTGATGCACGCTTTGAGGTTGACGGTGGTGCGGCGCTCTTCGTCCATGATGCCGACCTTCAGGGTGTTGCGGGCCAGGCCCAGCACATCCTCGACGCGGGCGAAGATTTCGCTGGCGAAGGCGACTTCTTCCGGGCCGTGCATCTTCGGCTTGACGATGTACACGCTGCCGGTGCGAGTGTTCTTGCGCGTGGTGTTGCCGATCAGGTTGTGCACCGCGATCAGGCTGGTGAACAGCGCGTCCTGGATGCCTTCGGGAATCTCGTTGCCTTCGGCGTCGAGAATGGCCGGGTTGGTCATCAGGTGACCGACGTTGCGCACGAACAGCAGCGAGCGGCCATGCAGGGTCAGCTCGGAGCCGTCCGGCTGGGTGTAGACGCGGTCCGGGTTCATGGTGCGGGTGAAGGTCTGGCCGCCCTTGGACACTTCCTCGGCCAGGTCGCCCTTCATCAAGCCCAGCCAGTTCTTGTAAACCACCACCTTGTCGTCGGCATCGACCGCCGCGACGGAGTCTTCGCAGTCCATGATGGTGGTCAGCGCCGCTTCCATCAGCACGTCTTTCACGCCGGCGGCGTCGGTGCTGCCGATGGGGCTGGAGGCGTCGATCTGGATTTCGAAGTGCAGGCCGTTGTGCTTGAGCAGCACGGCGATCGGCGCACTGGCCTCGCCCTGGAAGCCGACCAGTTGCGCGTCGTCACGCAGGCCGCTGTTGCTGCCGCCCTTGAGGGCGACGACCAGCTTGCCGCCGACGATGGCATAGCCGGTGGCATCGACGTGCGAGCCGGCCGCCAGCGGCGCGGCCTCGTCGAGGAAGGCGCGGGCGAAGGCGATGACCTTGTCGCCACGCACCTTGTTGTAGCCCTTGCCCTTCTCGGCGCCGCCTTCTTCGCTGATCACGTCAGTGCCGTACAGCGCGTCGTACAGCGAGCCCCAGCGGGCGTTGGAAGCGTTCAGGGCGAAGCGCGCGTTCATCACCGGCACCACCAGCTGCGGGCCGGCCAGGCGGGCGATCTCTTCGTCGACATTGGCAGTGGTGGCCTGGAAGTCTTCCGGCTCCGGCAGCAGGTAGCCGATTTCCTGGAGGAAGGCCTTGTAGGCAGCGGCGTCATGGGCCTGACCCTTGCGCGCCTGGTGCCAGGCATCGATCTGTGCCTGCAGCTCGTCGCGCTTGGCCAGCAGGGCACGGTTCTTCGGTGCCAGGTCCTTGATGACCGCAGCGGCACCGGCCCAGAACTGGTCGGCAGCGATGCCGGTACCGGGAATGGCTTCGTTGTTCACGAAGTCGTACAGGGCTTTGGCGACCTGCAGGCCACCGACTTGAACGCGTTCAGTCATCACTTGCCTCACTATCTGAGCTTTACTCAATCGCCGCTTCGGGCACCTCTGAAAACGACCTGCGGGTCAACGCCTGCGCTTTCAGAGAGGCTCGTCGGAGACGGTCTGGCCGTCTTGTAGTCCGTGGCGCGGCATACTACATCAAGATTCCGGGGAAATGCAGTGGGTGTGCGTCAGACCGCGACCAAAAGACTGATTACGGTCACGAGCAGTACGCGTTGTGTTCAAAAAAGGTCGCTATTGTTTCATAAAAAAAGCAAAAACGTACACGATTAATTGTGCGGGCTACTGACAACGGGCCGAATATGGCCTACGCCACCTTCACCTATACTGCGGCCAAGCCGTTGGAGCCTGTCATGCTGGTATCTGTCGCCGCTACTGCCGATCTTGAAGACCTCACCCGCCTGTTCGCCGGGTACCTGCGTTTCTACGAGGTGCCCAAGGCTGAGACGCAGATCGCCGCCTTTCTCGGCGAGCGCCTGAAACGCGGCGACTCGCAGCTGTTCATCGCGCGTGATGCGCAGGGCGTCGCCCTGGGCTTCGTCCAGCTCTACCCCTTCCAGTCATCGCTGGCCCTTGAACCGGCCTGGCTGCTCAGCGATCTGTATGTGCACGAGTCCGCCCGCCGCCTGGGCGTCGGCGAGGCCCTGATGAACGCGGCGCGCGCCCATGCCGAGGCCAGCGGGGCCTGCGGCCTGCAACTGGAGACGGCGAAAACCAACCTGGCCGGACAGCGCCTGTACGAACGCCTGGGCTATGTGCGCGACGAGCAGTTTCTGACTTACTGGCTGGCACTACAGAATTGAACCCCTAGCACTACATGAATGAGAGAGGCCGTACATGGATCATCTGGTATTGACAGTGATTGCCGCGGATCAGCCCGGCCTGGTGGAGCGTCTGGCCGGCTGCGTCGCCGCGCACGGCGGCAACTGGCTGGAGAGCCGCATGGCGCGCATGGCCGGGCAGTTCGCCGGGATCGTGCGGGTAGACGTGCCGGCCGAGGCGCACGGCGGTCTGATCAAGGATCTGGAAGCGCTGAGTGCCCAGGGCATCCGCGTGCAGCTGGCGGCCAGCGGTAGCGAGCCGGGTGGGCGTTTCACCTCGATTCGTCTGGAGCTGGTGGGCAACGACCGCCCCGGTATCGTGCGCGACATCACCCGCGTGCTGGCCGAGCAGGGCGTCAATCTGGAGAACCTGCTGACCGAAGTGGCCCCGGCGCCGATGAGCGGCGAGCTGCTATTCACCGCCGAAGCGCTGTTGGCCGTGCCGGAGACGCTGCCCCTGGAGCAGCTGCAGACGCGCCTGGAAACCCTGGCCGACGATCTGATGGTGGAGCTGAATCTGCGCGCCGAGGATTGATATCCACGGCAGGCGTGGATCAGCCTGTGGGTAAACTGGGGAGCCCCGGCGCACTGCCTAGTGCCCCGGGGCTTTTCATTGGCTGGCCAAAAATGCAGCAGGATCAAGGGCTTGTGCACAAATGCCGGGGATGGATCTGTGGATAAGCCGGGGGTGACAGGCGCAGCGCCAGGGTTGGCGAGGCCTGGCGCCGGATGGGTGTTTTTTGTTCAGTGAAAGAGAGCCGGTGCGCGCGGCGCACCTACGAGGATGCTCGGCGCGGAATCGTAGGGTGCGCCGTGCGCACCGCCGAGTTAAGCGTTCGAGCGCTTGCGCAGGCTCAGCCAGATATCCAGGCTGTATACAAACAGCCCGGCCCAGATGCAGGCGAAGGCCAGCAGGGTGCTCGGCGAGAAATGTTCGTCGAACAGCAGGATGGCCTGCAGCAGCACCAGGGTCGGGGCCAGGTACTGCAGAAAGCCCAGCGTGGTGTAGGGCAGATGCCGCGCCGCGGCGTTGAAGCACACCAGCGGCACCAGGGTGATGGGGCCGGCCGCCGCCAGCCAGAGCGCCTCGCTGCTGGTCCAGAAGCTCGCCTGGCTGCTCATCGCCGCGGGGTGCAGCACCAGCCAGGCCAGTGCCACCGGCAGCAGCAGCCAGGTTTCCACCACCAGCCCGGGCAGTGCTGCCACCGGCGCCTGCTTGCGGATCAGCCCGTAGAAGCCGAAGGTCAGCGCCAGTACCAGCGACACCCAGGGCAGGCTGCCCACCTGCCAAAGCTGCTGCAGCACGCCCAGCGCGGCCAGGCCGACCGCCAGCCACTGCAGGCGGCGCAGGCGCTCGCCGAGGATCAGCAGGCCGAGCAGCACGTTGATCAGCGGGTTGATGTAGTAGCCCAGGCTGGCCTCGATCATCCGTTCGCTGTTCACCGCCCACACGTACACCAGCCAGTTGGTGGCGATCAGCAGGCCGCAGCCGGCCAGCACCGCCAGGCGTTTGGGGTTGTCGCGCAGCTCGCGCCACCAGCCCGGGTGTTTCCAGACGAGCAGCAGCAGGCCGCCGAACAGCGCCGACCAGAGCACCCGGTGGACGATGATCTCCATCGCCGGGACGCTTTGCAGAGCTTTGAAGTAGAGCGGGAACAGACCCCAGATGATGTAGGCGGTAAGGCCCAGAATGTACCCGCGTTGCGGGTTGGCGGTGGCCATCGGAAATCCTTGGTTAGGCAGCTAACGGTTGCCGCAAGATTCTAGTCCTCTGGCCCCGGCCTTGTCTGTTCGTTCAGGTTTTTCCGCATGCCGAGCGGCCGGCAAAGTCGTAAGGCAAAGTTTACGCAGCGCGCGCAACTGTATCAGTCGACCCAGTACGTAGCCCGGTGCCATCCGGGAACGGCGCCCCGGGTTGCATCCGGGTTACTCCACTGTCGGCGTTGCGGGTCGCCGTCCAGGTAGGGTGCGCCGTGCGCACCAGCCGTTCCGGATACACCTGCTCACCGTTCGGCATCGCCCGCATCGGTGCGCACGGCGCACCCTACATGAGGGATCTAAACGACGCCTCAGAACAGCCGCAGCGGCTCCTCGTCCAGCGCCGCCAGTTGTTCGCGCAGAGAGAGAATCTGGTCGCCCCAGTAGCGTTCGCCGGCGAACCAGGGGAAGGCCAGGGGGAAGGCCGGATCGTCCCAGCGCTTGGCGATCCAGGCGCTGTGGTGCATCAGGCGCAGGGCGCGCAGGCCCTCGATCAGCGGCAGTTCGCGGGCGGCGAAGTCGTGGAATTCCTGATAGCCGTCGACCAGCTCGGCGAGCTGGCCGAGGCGTTCGTGGCGCTCGCCGGCCAGCATCATCCACAGGTCCTGCACCGCCGGGCCCATGCGGCAGTCGTCGAGATCGACCATATGGAAGGCGTCGTCGCGGTGCAGCAGGTTGCCGGGGTGGCAGTCGCCGTGCAGGCGGATCGGCGTGTAGCGCACGCGGGCGAACAGCTCGTCGAGACGGGCGAGCAGGTCGCGCGCCACCGACTCGTAGGCGGGCAGCAGGCTGCGCGGTACGAAGCCGCCGTCGAGCAGGGCGGCCAGCGAGGCGTGGCCGAAGCCGCTGACCGTCAGACTTTCGCGATGCGCGAAGGGGCGGCTGGCGGCGATGGCATGCATGCGCCCGAGCAACTGGCCGAGGCGATACAGCTGGTCGAGATTGCCCGGCTCAGGCGCACGTCCGCCGCGGCGGGGAAACAACGCGAAGCGAAAGCCGCCATGCTCGAACAGCGTTTCGCCATCGCGCAGCAGTGGCGCCACCACCGGCACTTCGTGTTCGGCCAGCTCGAGGCTGAAGGTGTGCTCTTCACGGATCGCCGCATCGCTCCAGCGGTCCGGGCGATAGAACTTGGCGATCAGCGGCGTTTCGTCCTCGATGCCCACCTGATAGACGCGGTTCTCGTAGCTGTTGAGTGCCAATACGCGGGCGTCGCTGAGATAGCCGAGGCTCTCCACGGCATCGAGCACCAGATCCGGGGTGAGGGTGGAGAAGGGGTGGCTCATGAGCGGCTCCGCATAGGTGGAGGCACAGTGTACCTGGCCGATGGTCTGGCCGTCGGGCGGATGCAGCATCACCCGCCCTACAGTTGCGTACCCAGCAGCACCTGGCTGGCGGCGAATTGCGCGCGCACCGGGTCGCCGACGACCAGGCCCAGCGTCGCAAGGTGTTGCGGCTCGACCGAGGCGCACAGGGTCTGGCCGTTGCTCAGGCTCATGCGTACTTCGCTGGGGCCATCGCTGGCCGGCAGGATCTGCTCGATACGGCCTTCCAGTGCATTGCGTTCGGCGTCTGCCGCCTGGCTCAGCGGCTGCAGCTCCAGCCAGCCGGCCTTGATCAGAGCGACCACGCTGCTGCCAGCGCTGAGCTGCAGGTTTTCCGTGCTGTCGTGGGTGATCTGCGCCTGCAGGTGCGCACCGCCAGGCAGTTCGATATCGATGAGGTCGTTGTGGCCGTGGGACTGAATCTGGCGCACGCGTCCGGCGAGCTGGTTGCGCGCGCTGGTGCGCAGCATCAGGCGACCGAGCAGTTCCAGGTCGGCCTCGTCGCCGGCGGCCTGCAGCAGTTGTGTCTGCAGCG
>NZ_JAODYT010000130.1:0-6510 GCF_029834875.1 Pseudomonas sp. GD04158
AGGCGCTGGCGCCCGGCGAGGTGGCGAGCATGCCGATCCGCGCCTTCCTGCATTCCCCTCTCGAAATCTATTGGTGCCCCTGACATGACCAGCCCCAACGAAGGCCAGCGCGCGCGCATGGCCGAACACATCGCCGAGATCGACCGCATCTGCGCCCAGGCGCGGATCATGCCGGTGATCACCATCGCCCGCGAGGCGGACATCCTGCCGCTGGCCGACGCGCTGGCCGCCGGTGGCCTGCGCGTGCTGGAGGTGACCCTGCGCTCCGAGCACGGCCTGGAGGCGATCCGTCGCCTGCGCGCCGAGCGTCCCGAGCTGTGCGTCGGTGCCGGCACCGTGCTCGACGAGCAGATGCTGGCCGCTGCCATCGAGGCCGGCGCCCAGTTCATCGTCACCCCGGGCAGCACCCGCGAGCTGCTGCTGGCCGCCCTGGACAGCCCGGTACCGCTGCTGCCGGGCGTGAGCAGCGCCTCCGAGCTGATGGTCGGCTACGCCCTCGGCTATCGCCGCTTCAAGCTGTTCCCGGCCGAGGTCTGCGGCGGCGTCGCCGCGCTCAAGGCGCTGGCCGGTCCGTTCGGCGGCGTGCGTTTCTGCCCCACCGGCGGCATTGGCCCGGACAACCTGCAGCGCTACATGGCCCAGCCCAACGTGATGTGCGTCGGCGGCACCTGGATGTTCCAGCGCGAATGGGTCGAGCAGGGCGATTGGGCGCGTATCCAGCAGTGCAGCACCGAGGCGTTGCAGTTGTTGGGCTGAAATCTCTGATCGGCCTAGTGGTGCGCATAGCGCACCCTACGATTCGTCACTATCCCGCAGGGTGTCGCGGGGCCGCCCAGGCCGTGCGCACCACCGGTTACCTGGAATCCTCTTATGACCGCATTTCCGATCCAGCAACCCCTGCTGCTGGGCATGATGCGCCTGCTTGAATGCGCCGAGCTGGACACGCCGCAGGCGCTGCTCGGCTTTATCGAGCGCAGCGTCGAGCGTGGCCTCAATGGCTTCGATCACGCCGATATCTACGGTCTGGGCGAATGCGAGGCGCGTTTCGGCGCGGCACTGCGTCTGCGCCCGCAACTGCGAGCGCAGCTGCAACTGATCAGCAAGGCCGACATCGTGCCGGCGGCGCAGGACGTCTCGCGCTGGCGGGTCAAGCACTACAACACGGCGGCGAGCTACCTGACCCGGGCAGTGGACGCCTCGCTGCAGCGCCTGGGCGTCGAGCGGCTGGACGGCTTTCTGCTGCATCGTCCCGACCCGCTGCTGCAGGCCGAGGAAGTGACGCGCGCCCTGCAGGCGCTGGTGGCGGCGGGCAAGGTCGGTTGGCTCGGCCTGTCCAATGCCGAGCCGCTGCACTGGCAGGTGCTCGGCCGCGAGCTGGAGCTGCGCTGCAACCAGATCGAGCTGTCGCTCAGTGCCCAGCAGGCGGCCTGGGACGGCCGTCTGCAGGCGCTGCAGGCCGATGGCTTGCAGGTGCTGGCCTGGTCGCCGCTGGCCGGCGGCCGTTTCGCCCCGGCGCTGCAGCAGGCGCTGGAGGAGGTGGCGACGGCGCTGCAGGCAACGCCGCTGCAGGTTGCCCTGGCCTGGCTGCGCCGCCTGCCGGGACGCCCGGTGCCGATTCTCGGCAGCCTGCGCGAGGCACGTATCGAAGAGGCGCTGGCCGGCGCCGAGCTGCAGCTCGATGCGCCGACCTGGTTCTACCTCAGCGAGGCGGCCCGCGGCCAGCGCGCGCCCTGAAGAACCCGCCCCGGCGTACCGGGGCGGGTACGCGCAGCCGCCGCAGGCGGATGATTTTTCACGAAATTTCACCTGCCGGTGTGCCCAGGGCAGCGCGCGGAGCGTCAGCACAGCCCCTGTGCTGGCTCTACAAAAACAATTCTCCAGCTAAACCCGAACCGCCTGTCATCCGAACAGTTGGAGAATTGTCATGAACACCTGGTTTGCCAACCTCAGCGTCACCCGCAAGCTCGCGCTCGGCTTCGGCCTGGTGCTGGCCCTTACCCTGGCGCTGGCCTGGACCGCCTGGAGCGGCCTGGGCAGCGTCATCCAGCGCAGCACCTGGATGAGCGAGATCTCCCAGCTCAACACCACCCTGACCAACCTGCGCATCGCCCGTCTGCAGTTCATGCTGGCCAAGGGCGACGCCCCCAGCAGCGAGCGGCTGCTGACCAACCTCGACATCTATCTGCAGCAGCAGAAGAAGCTGCTCGGCACCTTCACCAACCCGGTGAACGTCAAGCTGCTGCAGGAGCAGGACCGCTACAACCAGGACTACCAGCGCTCGCTGGCCGGCATGCGTGCCGCCTACGCCGCGGCCGACGAGGCGCGGCGCAAGGTGCTGGCGGAAGATCAGCAGCTCGGCGAACTGCTCGCCGCCATGCAGCGCAGCGTGCAGCTGCTGCCGGAATACGACAGCAGCCGTTTCGCCCAACTGCAGGCGCTGACCCACACGCAGGCCGAACTGCTGCGTCTGCGCTACCTGCTCGAGCGTTACGAGAGCACCCCCGATGCACAGACCGAGCAGGCCCTGGCCGAGCGCATCGCCGCTGCCCGCGCCAGCCTCGGCGCGCTGCAGCAGGCCTTCGGTAGCGCCCAGCAGGATGCGGTGCAACGCATCGCCGCGGCGCTGGGCCAGTTCGAGCAGACCATGCAGGCGTTCAAGAACGCCACCGCCGACATCGCCCGCACCCGCCAGGAGATGACCGACCAGCAGGGCGAGATCGTGCGCATCAGCGAGGCACTGTACAAGTTCCAGATGGAGCGCATGGCCATCGAGAGCGCCCAGGCGCGCAGCCTGCAGATCGGTGCCACGCTGCTGGCCATGCTCTTCGGCGTGCTGGCCGCGTGGATCATCACCCGCCAGATCACCCGTCCGCTGCAGGACACCCTGGGCGCGGTGCAGCGCATCGCCGATGGCGACCTGACCGCCAGCGTGCGGGTCGACCGTCGCGACGAGATGGGTCAGCTGCAGCAGGGCATCCAGCACATGGCCACGACCCTGCGCGAGTTGATCGGCGGCATCCGTGACAGCGTCACCCAGATCGCCAGCGCCGCCGAGGAGCTGTCGGCCGTCACCGAGCAGACCAGCGCCGGCGCCAACAGCCAGAAGAGCGAGACCGACCAGGTGGCCACCGCCATGCACGAGATGTCGGCCACCGTGCAGGAAGTGGCGCGCAACGCCGAGCAGGCCTCGCAGGCGGCCAACGACGCCGACGGCCAGGCGCGCCTGGGCGATCAGGTGGTGGCCGAGGTGATCGTGCAGATTGAGCGCCTGGCCGCCGAGGTCAGCCGCTCCAGCGAGGCGATGCACGGCCTGCAGCAGGAGAGCGACAAGATCGGCAGCGTGATGGACGTGATCAAGTCGGTGGCCGAGCAGACCAACCTGCTGGCGCTCAACGCGGCCATCGAGGCGGCGCGTGCCGGCGAGGCGGGACGCGGTTTCGCCGTGGTCGCCGACGAGGTGCGCGGCCTGGCGCAGCGCACGCAGAAATCCACCGAGGAGATCGAGGCGCTGATCGCCGGGCTGCAGAGCGGTACCCAGCAGGTGGCGGCGGTGATGCGCAACAGCCGCAACCTCACCGACAGCAGCGTCGAGCTGACGCGCAAGGCCGGCGACTCGCTGGGCAGCATCACCCTGGCGGTGTCCAACATCCAGTCGATGAACCAGCAGATCGCTGCCGCTGCGGAAGAGCAGAGCGCGGTGGCCGAGGAGATCAGCCGCAGCATCCTCAGCGTGCGCGACGTCTCCGAGCAGACCGCCACCGCCAGCGACGAGACGGCCAAGTCCTCGGCCGAGCTGGCGCGTCTGGGCGGGCAGTTGCAGGCGATGGTCAGCCGCTTCCGCGTGTAGTGCGCGACGGTGCGCGCGGCGCACCCCAGGTTCGAAAAAAAAGGCGGCCGAGGCCGCCCGAATTTCCCTGGAGGGGATTGGAGAGTGGGGCCGCTCAGCACGGCCCCGCCGTGACCTCAGCGGATCTGGATGCGTTCGAGCAGATAGGCCTTGGCACTGGCGTCGCCGACCCGCGCGGCTTCGTCGGCCAGGCGCAGGGCGCGTTCGAGGTCCTTGCTCGCCAGCGCGGCGTCGATGCCCTGGCGGTAGTAGGCCTGGGTTTCCGGCAGCACCGCCGGGGCCGGCACGCTGGGCAGCTGGTTGCCCATCTCGCGGCCGATGCTGAACGGCGGCACATAGGTGTTGGCCTGCTGGCCGGCCACCTTGTCCTCGATCAGCACCATCTTGATCACCCCCACCGGCGCATGCTTGGCCACCGGGTCGGGAATGTTCGGCGCCTCGTTGCCGAGGGCGCGGGCGAAGGCCTTGGCCGGATGTTCGATGACGGTCTGGCCGCGCATCTGCGCCTCGCTGGTGTAGAGCACCAGGTAGTGTTCGTTGCCCGGATTGTCCGGATACAGGCGGTCGACGCGCAGGCGCGCGTCCAGGCTGTCGCCCTTGAGCCCGGAGGCCGGGGCGTAGACGAAGTCCTCGGCGCCGAGCAGGCGGGTGACGCGGAACTGGCTGTCGAGCAGCATGGCGTTGGGCGCCAGCACCGTGTCGCCGGCCTGGCTGTACAGGCGGATCTCGAACGACTTGCTGGCGGCCGGCAGCTGGAAGGCACGGAAAAAACTCTTGCCGCTGTCGAAGGCGAACGCCGGGGCGCTGGCGTCGATGCGCACCTCGCCGCTGAAGTTCGCCGGGATCGGCTGGTAGGGCAGCTCGCGCAGCGAGGCGCAGCAGGATGGCGCGGCGACCAGAGCCTGTTCGGCGCTGCCGGCGGAGGTCTGCAAAGGGGCCGGACTGCTGCTCAGGGCATCGATGCGGCGCAGCGGCTCGCTGGCGCAGCCGGTTAGCAGAACGGTGAGCAGCGCGAGGCTGGCGATCTTGAACGGTGGCATGGGTTATTCCTCTTTTTATGTCACGCCTGGTAAAAGGCCCCGGCCTATTGCAGAACCGGGGCAAGGACCACAGGAGCAGCGTTACGGTATTGCCGGGCATCCGGATGCAACGGATGCCCGAGCGCTTACCACCAGGCTTCGGCCTGGACGCCAAAGGTGAGGCCGTTGTCGTCGCCGGCATCGATGGATTCGCTGGCGGCGTTGTACTTGCCGCCGTCCCACATGGCGTAGGTGGCGAACACACGGATCTGCGGACGCGCCCAGAAGCTGCGGCCGGCCGACCACTGCTGGGCCAGGGTGACTTTCTTCAGGTCGCGGGACTTCTCGCCCTTGGCCTGCGGGTCGATATGGTCGTAGCCGAACTCCAGCGCGGTGCTCATGGTGTTGGTCCACTTGTACACCGGGCGCACGCCGAACGAGGTCCAGGTCTGCCCGGAGTCGTTGTCGAAGTCCTTATCCTCGTAGATCTGCACGTACATCATCTCGATGTCGTCGGAGAGGCCGACCACGCCCTGGTTGACCAGGCGGAACATCTTGCCGTCGCTGTTGCCGGTGCTGTTGCGCCCGGTGCTGCCGATGATGCCGTCGGTGCCGTACTGCAGGGCGAGCTTGTTGAAGCCGCCGAACCAGTTGCCCTGGATGTGCTGCACGGTGACCAGATGACCCTTCTGGTTGGTGTAGCCGGGGTCATCCTTCTGCTGTTCGGTGAGGTTGGCCTTGCCGTAGTCGTAGCCGAGCTCCAGTTTGCCGTCGGTGTTGAAGTCGATGTCGGTCAGGCGCAGGTCGAGGGTGTCGTTGGCCACGTTGGTGCCGGTGCCGGTGCCTTCGTAGACCCAGTCGCCATCGGTGTTGCGCATCCAGGCCACGTGCGCCTTGGCGAAGCCCAGGTCGATGTCCTCGATGCCGGCGCCGGGGCCGGAAACGTCCCAGTAGTAGTAGTCGTTGATGTGCACGTCGTTGCGCTTGTAGTAGCGCTTGCCGGCCCACAGGGCGGCGCCGGGCAGGGCCGGCAGGAAGTTCTTGGCCTGCACGTTGAACTGGCGGATCGAGCTGGTGCCGTTGGCGTACGGGTTGCTGTCGCCGTCGGTGGCCTCCCAGTCGTTAGCCTGGTCCGATTTGTAGGCGATCATGCTGTCGATATAGAAGCTCTGCTCGCCTTCCTTCCACACCTCGTGGCCGAGACCGATCTCGGCGTAGGTCTCGCACTCGTTGCCGAGACGGTACTTGGCCGGCGCGCCGGCAGCCTGGAAGCAGGCCTGGTCGCCGCCACCGGCGGTGGCACCGATGCCGGAGCGCAGATAGCCGTGGAAGTCCACGGCCAGGGCCGGGGTGGCCAGCAGCATGGCGACGAGCAGGGCGCTGGGACGCAGCAGCTGGGCGGGTTGCATGGTGTTCATCGTGGGGTCCTTTTTTCTTGTTGGATTCGGAGTCGGACTTACTGGGCGGCGCGACCGGGCCGGGCAGTGGGCCCCGGTGGCGACTGCGGGCAAGAGTCGGGTAAGGCCAGGTGCCGCCACATCCTCCCTTGCAGGAATTTTTCGAGGCGGAGCGGCGAGGCGTAGCGAAGCGGCCGGGGGATGGTGGGCAGGGCGCATTTCTACGCCTGCGCCCTACGCCGGGAAA
>NZ_JAODYT010000131.1:0-6451 GCF_029834875.1 Pseudomonas sp. GD04158
CGGTGTTGCCGGCGGCCAGCGCGGCGCAGACCTGGCCGGTGAAGATCGCCAGTGGGAAGTTCCACGGGCTGATGCACACCACCGGGCCCAGCGGGCGGTGGCTGTCGTTGCCGAAGCTGCGAGCCTGGATCGCGTAATAGCGCAGGAAGTCCACCGCCTCGCGCACTTCGGCGATGGCGTTGGCGAAGGTCTTGCCGGACTCGCGCACCAAGAGGCCCATCAGCTGCTGCAGCTCGGCTTCCATCAGGTCGGCGGCGCGCTCCAGTACGGCGGCGCGCTCGGCCGGTAGGGTGGACTGCCAGATCTGCCCGCTGGCCAGGGCGCAGAGCAGGGCGCTGTCGACATCGGCAACGCTGGCTTCGCGCACGTGGCCGACCAGGTCGCGATGGTCGGCCGGGTTGCGCACCGGCTCCGGCTCGCCCGGGTTGGCGCCATCGCAACCGAGCATCGGCTCGGCCAGGTAGCTGTGGTTGACGGTGGACAGCAGCGCCGAGGACAGCGAGCCGAGGCGGTGTTCGTTGGCCAGATCCAGGCCCGAAGAATTGACTCGATCCTTGCCGTACAGGTCGCGCGGCAGCGCGATGCGCGGGTGCGGCAGACCGACGGCGCCTTCCTGCGCGGCCATCTGCTCGACCTGCTGCACCGGGTCGAGGACCAGATCCTTGAGCGAGATGCTGTGGTCGGCGATGCGGTTGACGAAGCTGGTGTTGGCGCCGTTTTCCAGCAGGCGGCGTACCAGGTAGGCCAGCAGGGTTTCGTGGCTGCCCACCGGCGCGTAGATGCGGCACGGACGGTTCAGCTTGCCGTCGGCGACCTTGCCCACCACCTGCTCGTACAGCGGCTCGCCCATGCCGTGCAGGCACTGGAACTCGTACTGGCCCGGGTAGTAGTTCTGCCCGGCCAGGTGGTAGATGGCCGACAGCGAATGGGCGTTGTGGGTGGCGAACTGCGGGTAGATGGCTTCCGGCGCGGCCAGGAGCTTGCGTGCGCAGGCGATGTAGGACACGTCGGTGTACGGCTTGCGGGTGTACACCGGGTAGCCTTCCAGGCCGTTCACCTGAGCCAGCTTGATCTCGCTGTCCCAGTAGGCGCCCTTGACCAGGCGGATCATCAGGCGATGACGGCTGCGCTTGGCCAGGTCGATGACGTAGTCGATCACGTACGGGCAGCGCTTCTGGTAGGCCTGGATGACGAAACCGATGCCGTTCCAGCCGGCCAGGGAGGGCTCGAAGCACAGGCGCTCGAGCAGATCCAGCGACAGCTCCAGGCGGTCGGCTTCCTCGGCGTCGACGTTGATGCCGATGTCGTACTGCTTGGCCAGCTGGGTCAGGCCCAGCAGGGTCGGGTACAGCTCGTCCATCACTCGCTCGTACTGGGCGCGGCTGTAGCGCGGGTGCAGGGCGGAGAGCTTGATCGAGATGCCCGGGCCTTCGTAGATGCCACGACCGTGCGAGGCCTTGCCGATGGCGTGGATGGCCTGCTCGTAGGAGGCCAGGTAGCGCTTGGCATCTTCCTCGGTCAGCGCGGCTTCACCGAGCATGTCATAGGAGTAGCGGAAGCCCTTGGCTTCCAGGTTGGCGGCATTGGCCAGGGCTTCGGCGATGGTCTCGCCGGTGACGAACTGCTCGCCCATCAGGCGCATGGCCATGTCCACGCCCTTGCGGATCACCGGCTCGCCGCTCTTGCCGATGATGCGGTTGAGCGCCGAGGTCATGCCGGCCTCGTTGTGGGTGGACACCAGCTTGCCGGTGATCAGCAGGCCCCAGCTCGCCGCGTTGACGAACATCGACGGGCTCTGGCCGAGGTGCTGGCTCCAGTTGCCGTTGGCGATCTTGTCGCGGATCAGCGCGTCGCGGGTGGCCTTGTCGGGGATGCGCAGCAGGGCTTCGGCCAGGCACATCAGCGCCACGCCTTCCTGCGACGACAGCGAGAACTCCTGCAGCAGGCCCTGCACCAGGCCCTGACGGCCGCTGGCGTTCTTCTGGTTGCGCAGCTTCTCGGCGATGCCCAGGGCCAGCTTCTGCGAGGCCTCGGCCTGCTGCGGGTTCAGGCGCGCCTGCTCCAGCAGCATCGGCACCACTTCGGTTTCCGGGCGACGGTAGGCGCTGGTGATGGCGGCGCGCAGTACCGACTGCGGGAGGATGCTCTCGGCGAAGTCGAGGAACACCTGCAGACCCTGCTCGGTCAGCGACTCCAGGGCTTCCTCACCGGCGGCAGCGGCCAGGCCGGCATGCTCGGCGGGCGTCAGGCCGCTCTCGACCTGCTCCAGATAATTGAAGATCGCCTGCTTGATCATCCAGTGCGGCGTACGGTCGATCTGCGCAGCGGCCTTCTTCAGGCGCTCGCGGGTGGCATCGTCGAGTTTTACGCCGAGGGTGGTGGTAGCCATGGGGAGTCCTACTTACTTGTTAGTTATGCACGGTAAAACTGCCTGAAGCAGTTTCTGACGTCGCCTGCGACGGCCCGAAGCGTTGTCGCCTGGCGGGCGGGCAACGAAAAGCTGCGGGAGATTAAACCTGCTTTGCTCTTGGGTGCAACCAGGTGCAACCTAATTGCAGCGACGGCCCGACGGACGTAAGGTCAATTCTCGGGAGCCGCCGCTGCAACAAGGCTGCAAGCAGATGTGCGAGGCGTGCAGCAGCTTGGTGCAACCAGGGGTGCTACCGGCGTGGCGCTCAGTGCGACTGCTGCCGGGCTAACGTCAGGATAGACCGCGGCAGAGAGAAGGCTGCCGGTCGCCCCGTCATGCGATTTCGCGAATGATGCCGATGAGAGCCTGCAGCGGCGCCGGGGCATGGCGCATGGTCTCGGCACAGCAGGAAGCGGACGGCAAGATCGGGCGGCCGTATGGCGGAAACCCGCAAGGCATGCTGGCCTGACATGCACTTCGTCGAGGGTTTGACCGATGGCGATATGCCGCGGTTTGAATCCGAAGCGTGCGGTAGTGGCAGCGACCAGGAGAGTCGCCGCGCCATGGCGTCGAGCGCCGGCTTCTTTGGCAGTTACAGCGTCGACGAGCAGGAGCGTTTTGCTGGTAACCGGTTGGAGGGCGCCACCTTTCCCAACTGGGTTGGTGGTGTGCGCACGACACAGGAGCTGCAGTTGAGGGTCGAGGGCGAGCGGATGTACGAGACCTTCACGCACCCGGATGGTAAGTTCATGCGGGCCAGGTAAATCCAGGGTGTATGGTGCTTGAGGTGGTCAGTAGCGGCAGTCTTCGCCGATGCGCTGGTAGATCAGCGTGTGCTGCTCGCCCTTGGAGTCCAGGTAGACCATGCGGGCTTCACCTGCTTCGCAGCCTTGCGGCAGGGTCTGGCTGATGACCTTGGCGATGTCCAGGTGCATGCCGTAGTGGTAGTGCTCGGGCGTTTCGGCGTGCGCCAGGGTAGTCGCGCAGGCGAGCGCCAGGAGGTAGGCGACAGGTTTCATGATGGCCTCGATACGGGAAAAAAGGGCCGGACTGGCGGCCCGAGAGACGCCGGCCAGGAGCACGTCCGGCGCCAGGTAAGCCTGGGTTTAGCCGTGCTGACCGGAGCCCTGCGAGCTTGCGGTTTGCGCTTGCTGGGTAGCTTCGGCGTGCGGCTGTTGCTGGTGGGCCTGCTGATGGGCGACGAAAGCGGCCGATTCTTCGGCGAAGCAGGCCTGGGCCGCCAGCAGGGCGGAGAGGGACAGGGCGGCGGCAGTGGCGAGTTTTTTCATGGAGCGATCCTCCTGGGATTCTTCGTGGGTTCGAAGTCATCCTAGGGAGACATCGGGGCGCGAAAAAGCGCTATACGGGTGAATCACTCTTACCTTTCGCGCAACAATCCGTCGGGTGTCGCCCAATATCGCTCATCGTCCAGCACCGCTTCGTCCCCCCGTAACAGTGGCGGCAGTTCGGCCTTGAGAAACTCCACCCAGGTGCGCGTCTTGGCATCGAGAAAGCGCCGCGACGGATACATCGCATAGATGTTCAGCGCACGCAGGCGGTGCTGCGGCAGGATGCGCAGCAGGCGTCCTTCACGCAGCGGCTGGCTGGCGACGAACGAGGGCAGCAGGCAGAAGCCCATGCCTGCCTGCGCCGCCTTGACCAGCGCTTCGGCGACATTGACCTGAAAGCACTCGGCCGGCAGGGCGTCGAGCTGTTCGTCACCGAAATCCCACTGACCGCGGTACAGCGGGTCGGTCAGGCGCAGGTAGCGATGCTGCTGCAGGTCGCTGGGCCGTTGCGGAACGCCATGTCCGGCCAGATAGCTGGGAGCGGCGCAAAGCACGCTGTACACCGGGCCGAGACGCTGTGCGACGAGTTGCGAATCCGGCAGGTCGCGGGCGAAGGCGATGGTCACGTCATGGCCATCTTCGAGCAGATCCGGCGTGCGCTGCGCCAGGGTGAGTTCCACCACCACCTGTGGATAACGCTCGGCGTAGCGGGCGATCAGCGGGGTGATGTGCTGCAGGCCGAGGCCGGTCATGGTGTGCACGCGCAGGCGTCCACTGGGCGTGCGGTGAGCACCGCGCGCCTCGGCATCGGCTTCCTCGACCTGGCCGAGAATCTGCCGGCAGCGCTCCAGATAGCGCTCGCCGGTTTCGGTCAGGGCCAGGCGCCGCGTGGTGCGCTGCAGCAGGCGTGCCTCGAGATGTTGCTCCAGATCGGCAATCAGCCGTGACACCTGTGCGGTAGACAGATCCAGCGCCTGGGCTGCGGCGGTGAAGCTGCCGCGCTCGACCACCTGAACGAACACGCGCATGCCATGCAGGGTATCCATTGTTGCTCCTGGCGTAAGGGCACCTCTAACAACTACCTGCGTTGCCATCGCGGCGTTAAAAACAGGCTCAAAATGCTCATTTACAACTCGTAAACTGCGCTTTTTCGCCTGTTTTTGCCTTGCGCTGGCTGCCTCGCTTACGTTGCTAGAGGCGCCCGTAATGGGCCAGACGCATTATGCTCGACTGAGAACATTACAGCGCACCCAGAATCAGCTGCGCCGCCACCGCGAACATCATCGCCGCCACGCCCAGATCGATCAGCCGCCAGGTCACCGGCCTGGCCAGCCAGGGCGCTAGCCATGCCGCGCCGAGCGCCAGGGCGCTGAACCAGAGAAAGGAAGCGCTGGCGGCGCCGGCGGCATAGGCGCCGGGTTCGGCTTGCTGGGCGCCCAGCGAGCCGATCAGCAGCACGGTATCCAGGTAGACGTGCGGGTTGAGCAGGGTCACTGCCAGCGCTGCGAGCATCACTGCGCGCAAGGAGCGCGGTTCGCTGCCGGCCGCCTGCAGCGATTGCGGGCGCGCAGCGCGCAGCAGCGCCTGGCTGCCATACCAGAGCAGAAACGCAGCGCCGCCCCAGCGGGCGATGGCCAGCAGTGTCGGGCTCTGCGTCAGCAGGGTAGCCAGGCCGAACACGCCGGCCGCCACCAGCACGGCGTCGCAGAGAATGCACAGCGCCGCTACCGGGATGTGATGTTCGCGGCGCAGGCTCTGCGCCAGGACGAAGGCGTTCTGCGCGCCGATGGCCATGATCAGGCCGATGGCGACCAGCAGGCCGTTGCTGTAGCTCTGCCACATCACACGGGCTCCGGCAAGGCGGCGGCCGACAGGGCGCGCAGGGTGGAGAGCGCTCGTTCGGCGCGCTCGATGGGCACGAAGATATGGTCGTGGTGGAAGCCGGCAACCACGTTGCAACTCACCCCAGCCTGCGCGAGGGCGGCGGAGAAGGAGGCGGTCAGGCCCACGGCCGCCAGCGACGAATGCACCTGCAGGGTGATCCACGCGGCGACGTAGTCGTAGCGCAAGCCATGGGCGTCGGCGACCTCGCGCGGCAGCACCAGGCTCAGGCCCTCGGCTTCGCGCAGGCTGGCGATGGGGTGCAGGGCGCTGCAGTCAAGGTCTGCGGCGACGCAGCAGAACACGTACTGCCCGGGGTTGAGCTGCGGCGTCATGCTTTGCAGCAAGCGTGAGAGATCGGTTTCGCCGGCCATCTTGAGCTCCAGAGGTGAGGTGGATGCTGGCGAGTCTGCGGCGCACGGGTGTATAAGAGAAACAAATAATGCTGATCGCTCATTAGGAAAATCGATTGTTCGATTACAAATTGCTAGCCGCCCTGGCGGCAGTGGTGGAGCAGGCCGGTTTCGAGCGTGCGGCGCAGGTGCTGGGCCTGTCGCAGTCGGCGGTGTCGCAGCGCATCAAGCTGCTCGAAGCGCGGGTCGGCCAGCCGGTGCTGGTGCGCGCGACGCCGCCGGCGCCCACCGAAATCGGTCGGCGTCTGCTCAACCATGTGCAGCAGGTGCGCCTGCTCGAACGCGATCTGCAGGGACAGGTGCCGGGGCTGGATGAACAGGCGCTGCCCGAGCGTCTGCGCATCGCCATCAACGCCGACAGCCTGGCCACCTGGTGGGCGCTGGCGACGGCGGAGTTCTGCGCGACCCGGCAGGTGCTGATGGCGCTGGTGGTGGAGGACCAGGAGGTCGGCCTCAAG
>NZ_JAODYT010000132.1:0-6420 GCF_029834875.1 Pseudomonas sp. GD04158
GCGCGCCTGGCATAGCCGGCGCCTGGCCTTCGCCCTGATCGCCGAACCGGTCGAGCCGGAAGTCGACGAGCAGCGCCTGCTCTATCGCGAGGCCTATGCCGAGCTGTTCATCGACCTGCTCGAAGAAGGCAGGCGCAGCGGCGAGTTTCAGGTGGACCAGGTGGGCCTGGCCGCCGCCTGTCTGGTCGGTGCCATCGCCGAAGCCCTGGTCGGACCGCTCTCGCCACCGGCGCGTGCGGCCCGTGCTGCAGGTCATCCCAGTCTGGAACTGGCTCAGGTCAGCGCCAGCCTCGTCACCTTCTGCCTGCGCGCCGTGGGCGCCAAGGAGTCAACCCGATGAAACCCAGTCTGCACGCCGAAACCCATGAGGTCTTCAACCAGGTGCCCAGCCTCGACGGCGCCAACCTCTACCGTCTCGATCTGCCGCTGCAGGAGTGGGTCCGCCGCTACGATGGCGCCTGGGCGGAAGAACGTCTGAGCGCCTATGGCGCGCTGGCCGGCGGCGCGCTGATGCAGGCGGGCTTTCTCGCCAACGAGAACAAGCCGGTGTTCAAGAGCCATGACCGCTACGGCAACCGCATCGACCTGGTGGAATTCCACCCGGCCTATCACGAACTGATGCGCACGGCCATCGAGCACGGCCTGCCGTCGCTGCCCTGGACCGACCCGCGCGCCGGTGCCCATGTCGCCCGCGCCGGGCTTTCCTATCTGCACAGCCAGGCCGAATCCGCCAGCGGCTGCCCGCTGACCATGACCTTCGCCGCCGTGCCGGCCATTCGCCTGCAGCCGAATGTGGCCGAGCAGTGGCTGCCGAAGATCCTTGCCACCGAGTACGACCCGCGCAACCTGCCGATGGAGCAGAAGGCCGGCGTCACCATCGGCATGGCCATGACCGAGAAACAGGGCGGCACCGACGTGCGCGCCAATACCACCCGTGCCTATCCCATCGGCCTTGGCGGGCCGGGGCAGGGCTACGAGCTGGTCGGTCACAAGTGGTTCTGCTCGGCGCCGATGTGCGATGCCTTTCTCACCCTGGCCTATACCGACAAGGGTTTGAGCTGCTTCCTGCTACCGCGCCATCGCCCGGATGGCACGCGCAACCAGTTCTACATCCAGCGCCTGAAGAACAAGCTGGGCAACTGGGCCAACGCCTCTAGCGAAGTGGAATACCGCGGCGCCTTCGCCTGGATGCTCGGCGAGGAAGGGCGCGGCGTGCCCACCATCATCGAGATGGTGGCTATGACCCGCTTCGACTGCATGGTCGGCTCCAGCAGCCTGATGCGCCAGGCGCTGACCCAGGCCGCGCATCACTGCGCGCATCGCCAGGTGGGTGGCAAGATTCTCGCCGACCAGCCGCTGATGCAGAACGTGCTGGCCGATCTGGCCCTGGAGAGCGAGGCCGCCCTGGCGCTGTGCATGCGCATGGGCCGCGCGCTCGATCATCTGCATGACGAGCAGGAAGACAAGTTCGCCCGCCTGGTCACTGCGGTGGGCAAGTACTGGATCTGCAAGCGCGCCCCGGAAATGGTCTACGAGGCCAGCGAATGCATGGGCGGCGCCGGCTACGTCGAGGAAACCATCATGCCGCGTCTGTATCGCGAGGCGCCGGTCAACTCGATCTGGGAAGGCTCGGGCAACGTGCAGTGCCTGGACGTGCTGCGCGCCCTGTCCAAGGAGCCGGGCGTACTCGATGCACTGTTCAATGAGCTCGGTGACGGCCATGGCGATGCACGGCTGAAGGCGCATATCCAGCGACTGAAAACCGACTTCAGCGACACCGCCGACATCCAGTACCGCGCCCGCCAGCTGACCGAGGACATGGCCGTGGCGCTGCAGGCCAAGCTGTTGCTGGAGGCCGGCAACAGCGTGGTCAGCGACGCCTTTATCGCCAGCCGCCTGGAAGGCCGCGGCCGCGTCTACGGCACCCTGCCGCGCGGCGTCGACGTCGAGGCGCTGGTGGCGCGCAGCACGCCGCATCTGCTGTAAGGGGCGATAGTCCCGGAACGAAGCGCCGGCTATTCAGCCGGCGCATAACGCGGGTCAGTAGTCACTCTCCAGCACTTCACGGTCGTAGAGCGCCTGGATCGGGCGTGCGTTCATCGCATACAGGTGCTGGAACTGCTCCAGCTGTGCATGGGACAGTTCGACCGGCTGCTTCAGCACGCGCCATTGCACGTTCTCGCTGCACGGCGGGGTGGTCAGCGAGCCGGCGAAGGCGTAGTAGCCCTGCTGCTGCGGCAGCACGGCCTGCGGGGTGAAGCTGCCGGCCAGCTCGACTTTCTCGCCTGCCTTGGGCGGCATGGTGTCGAACACCTGACCCAGCGCCTGGTTCTGCGCGCCTTCCTTGAACAGCACCGCTACCACCGCCAGGCGGCCGTCGCTGGCCTGGTGGACGAAGTGCGCCACCATCGGGAACGCCTGCCCGGCAATGTGCTCCTCGCTGGGCGTATGGAAATGGAATTGCACTAGGCGGTAGGGCTTGCCGTCGATCTCGATGCCGCCGGCATTGGCCAGGTTTACCTGAATGGTGTGGCCGTTGTTTACCACCTCGGCCGGGCTGACCTGGTAGTCGAAGGCGAGGCGCGGCAGGGAGGCTCGGGTGGCATTGCGGATATCGATGGGCGACTGGGCGTGGCCGATCGCGCAGGTTTCGTAGCCTGGGTCCAGCTGGGCCCAGTGTTCGGGGCCTTCGTTGCCGTTGTAGCTCCAGTGCGGTTGCTGTTCGGCGGCCATGGCGCCGGTTGCGAACAGGGCGGTCAACGCAACGATCAGGGTCTTCTTCATATGCGCTCTCGTGACTGGATGATGGGCCTGCAGGCTCGCGTGGGCAGAGGCCGGCGCGAGTGCAGAAATACTACGCTTGCTTTGTAATATGAAGTTACATATACGCCTGGCGGTGTGACGCTTTCCGCATCTGTGCCGCATCGGCCGTGTTCGGGACAGCGTTCGTTCAGCCAGCGCGGCGCAGCTGCCGGAAAGTGGCCTGCGGCCTGCACGTGGCTCGGTCGCCCACCTGACCCGTGCGGCGGCGAGTGCGGATGCTGTCTTTTGCTCCGGCGGCGGAGTAAGGTTGCCGCCGATGGTTCCGCCGCCTCTGGCGCGCGGATGAAAAGGGAACAGGGTGCGGCGCCGCGTCGCCAATGCCCTGGCTGCCCCCGCAACTGTAAACGGCGTACGACGCTCCCTATGCCACTGGCCGCCAGGCCGGGAAGGCGAGCGAAGTGGCAAGCCGTGAGCCAGGAGACCTGCCATCGGCAAACGGGCGATTCGCCCATCCTTCATCCGAATCGTCGCGCGGTGGGCGCGGCCAAGGAACTCGCATGCATATCGAACCCGGTGTCGTCGAAGGCGCCAAGATCTTCCTCAGCTACGCAACCGCTGTCGGCGCCTTCGGCCTGACCGCCAAACTGGCGCGCGATGCCATCCGCGACAACGGCGGGGTGACGGCCCTGGCGCTGCGCAGCCTGCTGACCACTGCTTTGGTGTTCTGCTTCTTCGAGGTGTTGCCGCATCACCCGGTGGGTGTTTCCGAGGTGCACCTGATCCTCGGCTCGACCCTGCTGCTGCTGTTCGGCGCCGGCGCTGCCGCCATTGGTCTGGCCGCTGGCCTGTTGTTGCAGGGGGTGCTGTTCGCTCAGTTCGACCTGCCGCAGTACGGCATGAACGTCACCACCCTGCTGCTGCCGTTGTGGGGCATCAGCCTGCTGGCCAAGCGCATCGTCGCGCCGGGCACGGCCTACGTGGACCTCTCCTACAAGCAGGCGCTGGCGCTGTCGACCGCCTACCAGGGCGGTATCGTCGCCTGGGTGGCCTTCTGGGCGTTCTACGGTCAGGGCTTCGCCGGCGAGAACCTGGCGGCTGTGGCCAGTTTCGGTCTGGCCTATATGAGCGTGATCCTGGTCGAGCCGCTGATCGACCTGGGCGTGCTGGCCGCCGCCAAGGCCCTGTCGCGTTTCAGCCAGGGGCCGCTGTTCAACGTGCGTCTGCACCACAGCGCCGCCTGAGCACGCGCCGCTAACGGCGGCGCTGCCAGATCATCTTGCCGGTATTGCTCTCGGTGACCAAGTACTGGTCGCTGAAACGGTAGTAGGCGGCCGGTTGATAGTCGGCAGCGCCTGCCAGGCGCACCAGCAGCATGCCGTCCTGGCTGCGCCAGTGGCCGCTGTACTGCACCTCGCCGGGGCTGTCATAGCTCCAGTCGCTGCCGCCATCGATCGAGCGGGTCCATTGCGTGACACTGCCATCGGCGTTCAGCTGCAAGGTCATCAGGGTCGTGAACGAAGCGAAACTGGCACCGCCGCTGTTGATGATCTTCTCGTGCACCCAGGTGCCGATCAGTGCCGGGTCCTGCTTGCCCGAGGTGGCTGCCGGCGGCGTTTGCGCGGCGGGGGCTGCGGCAACGCGCTGGAACAGGGCCTGGCGCTCGAGCACCTGACCGTTGCGCGGATCGCGCGCGGCGATGCTGGTGTTGAGCATGGCATTGGCGTAGGTGGCGTTCATGTTGGCCAGCAGCAGCCCTGACTGCGGTTCGCTGATTTCGGCGCGCAGCAGCTCACCGTCATAGCGCCCCTTGACGATCAGGCGCAGGCGCTGGTTCTCCAGATATTCGCCTTCCACCACATCGCCGTTCTGGCGCAGGATCAGCTCGCTCGGCTGGCCGTCGAGCGTGGCGCGATAGTGGCCGTCCAGTTCCCCGGCCTGAGCGCAGCAGCAAAGCAGGGCAAGCAGCAGTGGAGCGATGGCACGGGGCATGGCGCGGCCCTCCGGCTGGCTGATTGCCATAAGCCTAGCTGCTGGCGCGACGACGGGCTCGCTGCCGCGCGCTATGTTTTCGTCGCCGTATGCAGGCAAGATAGGGGCGTTCACTCAGCCAGGAAGACACGCTGTGAAACCCTGTTCCGATGATTTCGTCATTGCCCATACGCCGGAAGAGGCGGTAGATCGCCTTGCCGCCCTGCATCTGCAGGCCACCAACGCCCTGAGCCGGGCGCTCAAGCGCTATCTCAAGGAGCGCATTCGCCCTGACGCCAGCGAGCATTGCCTGTTCCGCTACCCCGAGCTGCGCCTGACCTACCTGTGCCAGGGCGAGGTGCCGACCACCGTGCGCGCCTACGCCAAGGTGCAGGTGCCGGGTACCTACGCCATCACCGTGACCCAGCCGGCGGCCTTCCGCAAATACCTGCTGGAGCAGCTGCGCCCGCTGATGAACGACTTCACCCTGCGCGTCGAGGTGGGTGTCAGCCAGCAGAACATTCCCTACCCCTATGTGGTGGAGCAGGGCGACGAGCTGGCCGGCAGCGGCGTGACCGCCGCCGAGCTGGCGCGGGTGTTCCCCAGTACCGATCTGTCCGCCGCCACCGACGGCACCGCCGACGGCCTGTACGACTGGGAAAACATCGACCCGCTGCCGCTGGCGCTGTTCGACGCGGCGCGCACCGACTTCTCCCTGCGCCGCCTGGTGCACTACACCGGCAGCGACTGGCGCCACGTGCAGCCGTGGATCCTGCTGACCAACTATCACCGCTACGTCGACCAGTTCATCCGCCATGGTCTGGACATGCTGGTGGGCGACTCGCGCTTCACCCGCATGGTGCTGCCGGGCAACGTGGTGATCGAGCGCGGCATGGCCGAAGGCGAGATGCAGGCGATCATCGAGAACGTGGTCTGGCACCGCTACCAGATGCCGGCCTATCACCTGCTGGCCGCGGATGGCCATGGCATCACCCTGGTCAACATCGGCGTCGGCCCGTCCAACGCCAAGAACATCACCGACCACCTGGCCGTGCTGCGTCCGCACTGCTGGCTGATGATCGGTCACTGCGGCGGCCTGCGGCAGTCGCAGACCATCGGCGACTACGTGCTGGCCCACGCCTATATGCGCCGCGACGGCATTCTCGATCGCGTACTGCCGCCGAACATCCCGCTGCCGGCGCTGGCCGAGGTGCAGCAGGCGTTGCAGGAGGCCGCCAAGCTGGTCACCGGCGAGCAGGGCGACGAGCTGAAGAAGCGCCTGCGCACCGGCACCGTGCTGACCTACGACGACCGCAACTGGGAGCTGCGCTGGGCCCAGGAACGGCCGCTGATCAACCTGTCGCGCGCGGTGGCGGTGGACATGGAAAGCGGCACCATCGCCGCGCAGGGCTATCGCCTGCGGGTGCCCTACGGCACGCTGCTGTGCGTGTCGGACAAGCCCCTGCACAGCGAGATCAAGCTGCCCGGCGCAGCCGGCGCTTTCTACGAGCGCGCGGTGACCCAGCACCTTCATATCGGCATCGCCGCGCTGGAGCTGATGCGCAGTCAGCTCGATTCGCTGCATTCGCGCAAACTGCGCAGCTTCGACGAGCCGCCGTTCCGCTGAGTCAGGCCGCGACCGGCGCCTCGTCACGCAGCAGTTCGGCCAGCGCAGCGCGGTCGATATTG
>NZ_JAODYT010000133.1:0-6316 GCF_029834875.1 Pseudomonas sp. GD04158
ACCACTGCCGGCAGTTGCCGCTGGGCCGGCATGCCGTGCTGCACCTGATCGACCTGCCGCTGCAGCAGCCCCTGCCGCAGGATGTGCGCATCGCCTATGACCTGCAGATCGTCGAGGACGCCGGCACACGCGGCCTCGCCGACTGGGCGCCGCACCTGCTCTATCCGGGCGCCGAGCATGCCGATTTCGTCCTGCGCTCGCGCCTCGATCACCTGCTGCATGGCTCCTGCCGCAAGCCGCATCACCACGCCACCGACGGCCTGCTGTGCGCCGACCGTCTGCTCGCCGACCAGACACAGGCCAGCCAGTGCCCGGCCCTGCTGCTGATGAGCGGCGATCAGGTCTACGTCGACGACGTCGCCGGGCCGATGCTGTGCGCCATCCACCAGCTGATCGCCCGCCTCGGCCTGTTCGACGAAACCCTCGAAGGTGCGGTGGTCGAGGACAGCCAGGCGCTGTACGCCGACCCGGTCGGCTACTACCGGCGGGCCGAGCTGCTGCCGGCGCTGAAGAGCAACCAGACCCTGCGCGACAAGTTCTTCGGCGGGGTGGAGAAGCCGATCTTCACCAGCAGCAATGCCGACAATCACCTGGTGACCTTCGCCGAGATGATCGCCATGTACCTGCTGGTCTGGTCGCCCGTGCCCTGGACGCTGATCGAGGAAGACCAGCCGCCGCTGGATGCCCTCAGGCAGCAGCGCTACGCCGCGGAGCGTGCGTGCATCGACGCCTTCCGCCGCCAACTCGGCCAGGTCGCGCGGGTATTCGCGCACCTGCCGACGCTGATGATCTTCGACGACCACGACGTCACCGACGACTGGAACCTCTCGGCGCGCTGGGAGCAGACCGCCTACGGCCATCCCTTCTCCAAGCGCATCATCGGCAACGCCCTGCTCGCCTACCTGCTGTGCCAGGGCTGGGGCAACAACCCGGACGTGTTCGAGCAGCCGCTGGAGGCCTTTGCCGAGATGCTGCAGCAGCGCCAGGACAACCACCTGCAGGCCGAGATGCAGGATTCGCTGATCGACCAGCTGCTGCACTTCGAACGCTGGGACTACGTGCTGCCGACCACGCCCGCACTGCTGGTGCTGGACACCCGCACGCGCCGCTGGCGCAGCGAAGGGCACCTGTCGAAACCCTCGGGGCTGATGGACTGGGAGGCGCTGTGCGACTTCCAGCAGGCGCTGCTCGATCACCCGGCGTGCATCATCGTCTCGCCGGCGCCGATGTTCGGGGTGAAGCTGATCGAGGGCATCCAGAAGCTGTTCACCTACGCCGGCCATCCGCTGCTGGTCGATGCGGAAAACTGGATGGCCCATCGCGGCGCGGCCAGCGTGATGCTGAACATCTTCCGTCACTCGCGCACGCCCGGCGATTTCGTGATTCTCTCCGGCGACGTGCACTACTCCTTCGTCTATCGCGTGAGCATCCGCCACAAGCGCGCCAGCCCGACCATCTGGCAGATCACCAGCAGTGGCATCAAGAACGAGTTCCCGCCGCGCCTGCTGGACTGGTTCGACCGCCTCAACCGCTGGCTCTACGCGCCCTGGTCGCCGCTCAACTGGCTGACCAAGCGCCGGCGCATGCGCGTCACCCCGCTGATTCCCGACCGCAGCCGCTCGGGGGAGCGCCTGTGGAACGGCGCCGGCCTCGGCCAGGTGTTCTTCGACGAGCAGGGGCGGCCCCGGCGCATCCTCCAGCTCAACGCCGACGGATCACCGCCGGTGGCCTTCGTCGCCGAGCGCGAGGAGCGCCAGCCGCGGGAAATTGCCGCGCGCTCGTGAACCGGCCGAGGCGGCGCAAGCGCCTGCCGCATGACGGACGCCTCATTGCGCCAGCCAGCCGCCGTCGATGTTCCATGCTGCGCCACGCACCTGCTGCGCCGCCGAACTGCACAGAAACAGCGCCAGCTCGCCGAGCTGCTGCGGGGTGACGAAGGCCTGCGACGGCTGCTTCTCGGCCAGCAGCGCCGTGCGCGCCTGCTCGGGCGATTCGCCTGCGGCGATGCGCGCGTCGATCTGCCGCTGCACCAGGGGCGTGAGCACCCAGCCGGGACAGATGGCATTGCAGGTGACGCCGCTCAGGGCGGTTTCCAGCGCCACCACCTTGGTCAGGCCGAGCACGCCGTGCTTGGCCGCGACGTAGGCCGCCTTGCCGAGCGAGCCGACGCTGCCGTGCACCGAGGCGATGTTGATGATGCGCCCCCAGTCCTGCGCGCGCATGTCCGGCAGGGCCAGGCGCGTGCAATGGAATACCGCGCTGAGGTTGAGCGCGAGGATGGCGTCCCAGCGTTCGGCCGGAAAGTCCTGCAGCGGCGCGACATGCTGGATGCCGGCATTGTTGACCAGGATATCGACCCGGCCGAACTCGCGCCGGGCGTAGTCGAACAGCGCCTCGATCTGCGCCGGGTCGGCGAGGTCGGCGGCGTGGTAGCCGACGCGTCCTTCGTGGCGCGCCAGCTGTTCGGCCGCGGCCTGCCAGTCGCCGAAACCGTTGAGAATGACGCTGGCGCCGTTGCGCGCCAGCACCTCGGCGATGCCGAGGCCGATCCCGCTGGTCGAGCCGGTGATCAGAGCGGTCTTTCCATTGAGCATCATGGGGTTCCTTGTCGTGTGAGATGAAGCTGCAGCGGCTGCGGCGCCGCTCGCGCTTGCCGGAAAAAAGGCCGGGCCAGCTGGCCCGGCAAGGCTTTCACGAGGAGTAATCGCGATAGGCGGGGTGCGGCCTTACCAGAGCGGCAGGCTGTAGCTGACGATGAAGCGGTTCTCGTCCAGATCCGGGCCGAAGTTGCTGCGCGTGGTGGCGTTGCGCAGACGCAGGCCGAGGTTCTTCAGCGGGCCGCTCTGCACCACGTAGGCCAGGTCGGTGTTGCGCTCCCAGGTCTTGCCCTCGCTTTGCCCGGCGCCGCGGTCGACGTTGTCGCCGGACAGGTAACGGGTCATCAGGCTCAGGCCGGGGACGCCGAGGGCGGCGAAGTCGAAGTCGTAGCGCAGCTGCCAGGAGCGCTCGTCCTGGTTGCCGAAGTCGTTGATCTGCACCAGGTTGATCAGCGCGTTGTCGGCTCCGGCGATGTAGGCGAAGCCGGTGTCGCCGGACAGGTGCTGGTAGCCGGCGGTGAAGCCGTGGCTGCCGAGGCGATAGGTGAACAGCGCACCGAAGGCGTCGTTGTCGACGTTGCTGCCGCCATCATCGGTGGAGCGCGCGTAGCGGATGTCCGACTTGAAGCTCTGGCCCTCGCCCAGCGGCAGCTGGTGCACCAGGTTGACCAGGTGCTGCTTGTAGATGCCGTCGAGGCCGCCGTAGTAGTAGCTGGTGGCCAGCTCCGGGGTCCACTGGTAGCGGCCGCCGGCGAAGATGAACTCGTCGCTGGTCCGCGTGCTGCCCAGCACGATGTTGCGGCGGCCGCCATTGAACACGGCCATTTCCTCGTTATCCGAGGAGTCGCGCTGGTTGACCCGGTCCAGTCGGCCGAGGTCCAGGCTCAGCCCCTCGATCTCGTTGCTGCTCAGCCAGGCACCGCGAAAGGTCTGCGGCAGCAGGCGGCTGTCGTTGCGCATCAGCGCCGGCAGCAGCGGTTGCAGGGTGCCGAGCTTGAGGGTGCTGTTGGAGGCGCGCAGCTTGGCGGTGAAGCCGGCTTCGCCGTATTCGTCCTGGGCGCGTCTGGGCGCTTCGCGGTCGCTTTTCAGCAGGCCGGTGCCGATGCGGTCCGGGCTGGAGTCGAGCTTGAGGCCGAGCAGGCCGATGGCGTCGATGCCGAAACCGATGGGGCCCTCGGTGTAGCCGGACTCGAAGCGCAGCATGAAGCCCTGCGCCCATTCCTCGGCCTTGCTCTGCGCCGCGCCGCTCTGGCGGAAGTCGCGATTGAAGTAGAAATTGCGCGCATCGAGTACGGCCTTGCTGTCGTCGACGAAGGCGGCGCTGGCGGGGCTGGCGGCGATCAGTACGGCGCCGCCGCAAAGCAGCTGGCAGAGGGAGCTGTGGTGCAGTCGCATGGTATTTCCTCTTGTTGTTATGGGCCGCGTTGCGCGGCCGCAAGAGGCAGAGCGAGAAGCGTGCCAGCCCCTCCAGGCAGGCGGCCTGTCGGCGCAATGCCGCGGGCCAGAGCCTTTCGGCGCAAATGCTGGGGGGTCGGGGCCGGCGCGCGGAGTGTCCGCTGCGCTGGACATGTCGGCTGGCCCCGGCATTGGCTGTCCAGGCCGATGGACGGCGCCGGCCCGGGCGGCCGGCGCCATGCTTCAGTGGCCGTTGCGGCTACCGACGCAGACGAAGCTGCTGGCGGTGTTCACGTCGCCCTTGCCGCGGTACTTCGGCCAGCCGGGGTATTCGCACAGCGGACGGGTGCGGCCCGGCACGCCGACGCTGTCGGCGACGATCTGCCCGCGCGGCGCGCGGCCTCGTTCGACCCAATCCTCCAGTGCGCTGAGCGAATCCCAGGCGGCGTTGAACAGGGTGCTGGCGGCATGGCCGTAGCCGGGAATCTCGTAGTAGCGCAGAAAGCGCCGGGTCTTGCCCGGGCCCATGTCGCGGCGGATGCGCTCGTAGTACTCGGCGCTGGCACGGCTGCTCACCAGCTGGTCGGCGGTGCCGTGGGCGATGAGCAGCTTGCCGCCGTTATCGGCGAAGGCCGAGAGGTCGGTCCGGTTGACGTCCTGGCGCAGCGACAGCTCGCTGATGCGCGGCAGCCAGGGGCCGGGCGCCTCGGGGTCGAGGCCGAGCGAATCGAAGGTCGGGTTGCGCGTCACGAAGTGGCGCACCCATTCGTCCCAGAACCCGGAATGGTAGGGCGCGCCGTCGGCGAAGCCGGTGCCGTGGACGGGCATCGGGTAGGTCGGCTGCAGGGTGTTGAGGCCGAGTCGATTGACCACCAGCTGCACGCCCTCGCCCGGTCGGCCGAGGTCGCTGCCCCAGGCGTTGAAGCCTGGGTAGTGGGTCTCGCCACTGGCCAGCGGAAAGTTGAAGCGGATCGGCGTGTTGAACACCCGCAGCGCCTCGATCTGCGCATCGGACAGGCAGCGCTGCGAGCTGTCGGCGCCACCGGGGCAGCGCAACGGCCGACCGTCGAGCCGGGCGCTGGCCGGGTCGAAGCGCGCGTTGCACGCGGCCTGGTGGCTGACCACGCGATCGCGCACGCCGTCCAGCCCGTCGCAGGCCTGCAGGGCCGCCTCGAGCAGGGCGGCGCGTTTTTCCAGGCTGGGAAAGGCGCCGGGCGCAGCCAGCGCGCGGGTGATGCGGCCGAACTGCAGGTTCAGCGCCAGCGCGTTGTAGGCCGGGTAGAGGGCGATGGCGCCGTCGAAGTCGGTCGGCCACTGCTGCACCACCGCCAGCGCCTCGCGGCCGCCGGTCGAGCCGCCGGCGAAGTAGCTGCGCTCGGGCAGGCTGCCGTAATGCAGCGCGATGAGATGCCGGGCGGCGTCGCGGGCCTTCTTCAGCGCGTCATGGGCGTAGTTGGCCAGGGCCTCCTCGTTCCAGGCGAACGCGCCGGGGCTGAAGGGATCGGCGACGTGCCCGGAGTCGCTGGCGAACACCGCATAGCCGCGGCCCAGTGGCGTGGGCTGGTCCAGCGGGCCGGCCGGCAGGTTGCCGGCGACGTTGGGCACGCTGCCGTTGTAGCCGCCGCCTCCGAACATCATCGCCTTGCGATTCCAGCGCTCGGGAAGCACCAGGCGCATGCGGATGGTGGGCGCGGCGGGGTCGAGCGGACGGATCTCGGCGGCGACGTCGCAATAGGCGCCGAAGGTCTGCGGCGCGCTGCCACCGGCGGCAACCGAAGTCACCGAGACCACCTGCGCGCCGCGGGTCGGCAGGCCGATGGCCTCTTCCGGCACCTGCACGCCGAGCAGGCCGGCGCAGCTGGCGGCCTGCGCCAGCGGAGTGGTGAGTAGCGTTGCGGTCAGCGCCGCCAATGGCAGGAAACAGCGCGATAACGGGTTGTAGCGCAGAGGGCTCATGGAAATGTCCTTTTTCTTGTTGTCGGGAGGCTGCGCCGAACGGGCGCGGAAGTAGCAAAGCCAATCCCGTGCCAGCACCCCGGCGGCAGCCGCCTGACGGGCGCCGATGGCTCTATGGCGGGCCTTGGCGCACTGGGACCGGAGGGCGGCGCGGGGCCGCGACAGGCCGGTGATGTCCACACCAGCGGACAGCTGTCCACTTCATCAGACAGCGCGCCGGGTGCGCCGTGCGCCCCAGTTGTCCGTGCGCTAGCGCTGGCTCAGGCCGTGCTGCTGCAGCTTGCTGTACAGGCTGGCGCGGGAGATGCCCAGCTCCATGGCGGCGCGGCGGCGGTTGCCCTTGCAGGCCACCAGCATGCTCTGCAGGG
>NZ_JAODYT010000134.1:0-6162 GCF_029834875.1 Pseudomonas sp. GD04158
GCAGGGCGACAACCTGCTGGTGCCCGGTGCGGCGCAGCAGCGCATGAGCGCGATCCGTCAGGGCGACACCCTGTACCTGCAATGGCAGGGCGAACTGCACGCGGTCAGCCGCTTCGACCCGATCGCCGCGGCCGAGGCCAGCCATCATCAGCACGGCGGCCTGACCGCGCCGATGAACGGCAGCATCGTCCGCGTGCTGGTCGAGCCGGGCCAGGCCGTGGAGGCCGGCACCGCCCTGGTGGTGCTGGAGGCGATGAAAATGGAGCACAGCATCCGCGCGCCCGAGGCCGGCACGGTCAAGGCCATCTACTGCCGCGAAGGCGAGCTGGTCAGCGACGGCGCGGTGCTGGTGGAATTGTCGTAGGGTGCGCCATGCGCACCGGGCGCCGTAAGATCGTCATTCCATGGTGCGCACAGCGCACCCTACGCCACCGCGCACGCGCGATGACAACGGATATACACGAGGAACCCCCATGAGCCTGCCCAAATCCGTACGCCTGGTCGAAGTCGGCCCGCGCGACGGCCTGCAGAACGAGAAACAGCCGATCAGCGTCGCCGACAAGGTGCGCCTGGTCGACGACCTGAGCGCCGCCGGCCTTGGCTACGTGGAGGTGGGCAGTTTCGTCTCGCCCAAGTGGGTGCCGCAGATGGCCGGCTCCGCCGAGGTGTTCGCCGCCATCCAGCGCCAGCCGGGCGTTACCTACGCCGCGCTGACGCCGAACCTGAAAGGCTTCGAGGCCGCCCTGCAGGCCCAAGTCGAGGAAGTGGCGGTGTTCGCCGCCGCCAGCGAGGCCTTTTCGCAGAAGAATATCAACTGCTCCATCGCCGAGAGCCTGGCGCGCTTCGTGCCGCTGATGGAGGCGGCCAAGGCCGCCAAGGTGCGCGTGCGCGGCTATGTGTCCTGCGTGCTCGGCTGCCCCTACGACGGCGAGATCGACCCGGCCCAGGTCGCCAGCGTCGCTCGCGAGCTCTACGCCATGGGCTGCTACGAGGTTTCCCTCGGCGACACCATCGGCACCGGCACGCCGGGCAAGACCCGCCACCTGATCAACGTGGTCGGCCGCGATATCCCCCGCCACCTGCTGGCCGGGCATTTCCACGACACCTACGGCCAGGCGCTGGCCAATATCTACGCCAGCCTGCAGGAAGGCATCCAGGTGTTCGACAGCTCGGTCGCCGGGCTCGGCGGCTGCCCCTATGCCAAGGGCGCCACCGGCAACGTCGCCACCGAGGACGTGCTGTACATGCTGCAAGGTCTGGGCATCGACACCGGTATCGACATGGACAAGCTGATCGCCGCCGGCCAGCGCATCTGCGAGGTGCTGGGCAAGGCCAATGGCTCGCGCGTGGCCCGCGCACGCCTGAGCCAGTAAGGCCACCGCGGCATAGGTGAAAGGCCATCGCCCCAACAAAAAGGTCGGCAAGGTGGTGAGGAGCGTCGCTGCGCATCAAGGCAACCCCACCCGCTTGCGCTAGGGTAGAAAGTACCGACAAGCAACGAGGACCGGCCATGCAGCAGCCTCTCTGGACGCCCTCCGCCGAGCGTATCGCCGCCACCCGCCTGGATGCCTTCCGCCGCCTGGTCAACCGGCGCCACGGTCTCGACCTGGCCGACTACCCGGCCCTGCACGCCTGGAGCATCGAACGACGCGAGGCCTTCTGGCAGGCCATCATCGATTTTTTCGAGATCCGCTTCAGCGCGCCTGCCGAGCGGGTGCTGCGCGAGGGCCCGGCCATGCCTGACGCCGACTGGTTCCCCGGCGCCCGGCTGAATTTCGCCGAACACCTGCTGCGCCGCCGCGACCCGCACCCGGCGCTGGTGGCCGTGGGCGAAGACGGCAGCCGCGAGCAGCTCAGCTACCTGGAACTGGCCGGCCATGTCGCCGGCCTGCAGCGCAGCCTGCGCGAGGCCGGCGTGGGCGTCGGCGACCGGGTCGCGGCCTTTATGCCCAACACCTGGCAGACCGTGGTCGGCATGCTCGCCGCCACCAGCCTCGGCGCCACCTGGTCGTCCTGCTCGCCGGACTTCGGCACCCAGGGGGTGATCGACCGCTTCGGCCAGATCGAACCCAAGGTGCTGATCGCCGCTGCCGGCTACCGTTACGCCGGCAAGAACCTGGACCTGACCGCCAAGCTGGGTGAGATCCTCGAACGCCTGCCGAGCCTGGAGCAACTCGTCGTCGTGCCCTACTCCCGGCCCGAGGCGAAGCCCGCCGACTTCAGCACCCAGGCCCGCGTGGCGCTATGGCAGGACTTCTACCAGCCCGGCGGCGAACCCGAATTCACTGCCGTGCCCTTCGATCAGCCGCTGTATATCCTCTACTCCAGCGGCACCACCGGTGTGCCCAAGTGCATCGTCCACGGCGTGGGCGGCACCCTGCTGCAGCACGTCAAGGAACTCGGCCTGCACACCGACCTGACGGCCGATGACTGCCTGTTCTACTACACCACCTGCGGCTGGATGATGTGGAACTGGCTGGTCTCCGGCCTGGCCCTGGGGGCCACCCTGGTGCTGTTCGACGGCTCGCCCTTCCATCCGGGGCCCGAACGCCTGATCGAGCTGATCGACGCCGAAGGCATCAGCATCTTCGGCACCAGCGCCAAGTACCTCGCCGCGCTGGAAAAGGCCGGCGCCAAGCCGTGCGAAACGCACAAATTGCAACGCCTGAAAGCGCTTCTCTCCACCGGTTCGCCGCTGGCCCACGAGAGCTTCGACTTCGTCTACCGGGGCATCAAGGCCGACCTGTGCCTGTCGTCCATTTCCGGCGGCACCGACATCGTCTCCTGCTTCGCCCTCGGCAATCCGGTGCTGCCGGTATGGCGCGGCGAGCTGCAGTGCAAGGGCCTGGGCATGGACGTGCAGGTGTGGAACGACAGTGGCCAGCCGGTGACCGGCGAGAAAGGCGAACTGGTCTGCGCCCGGCACTTTCCCTCGATGCCGCTGGGCTTCTGGAACGACGAAGGCGGCGAGAAATTCCGCGCCGCCTATTTCGACACCTTCCCCGGTGTCTGGGCCCATGGCGACTACGCCGAGGAAACCGTGCACGGCGGCCTGGTGATCCACGGCCGCTCCGACGCGGTGCTGAATCCGGGCGGCGTGCGCATCGGTACCGCGGAGATCTACCGCCAGGTGGAAAAGGTACCGCAGGTGCTGGAATCCATCGCCATCGGCCAGGACTGGGCTGGCGACGTGCGCGTGGTGCTGTTCGTCCGCCTGCGCGACGGCGTGGCGCTGGACGAGGCGCTGGAAAGCACGATTCGCCAGGTGATCCGCGCCAACACCACCGCCCGTCACGTGCCGGCGAAGATCGTCGCGGTGGCCGATATCCCGCGCACCATCAGCGGCAAGCTGGTGGAACTGGCGGTGCGCAACGTGGTGCATGGCCGCCCGGTGAAGAACACCGACGCCCTGGCCAACCCGCAGGCGCTGGAGCTGTTCAGGGATCTGCCGCAACTGCGTGAGTGAAGCTTGCGCAACGTCAAGCCGCACCGCCGCCGTGGCGGCTTATACTCAAGCACGATCGTGCCGCTGGAAGCTCGCCGTGCCGTTACGTCAATTCTGTTGTTGCGCTCTGCTCTGCCTGGCCTTTGCCAGTCAGGCGGAAGACGTCATCGAGCTGTACATGCCCAACGCGCCACCTCTGACCTTCGCCAGTTTGAAAGGCGGTCATGGCATGGTCGGCGATGTGACGCTCGCCGCTCTGGCCCGCGCCGGCCTGCTCAGCGAACTGCGCTACGAGCCCTGGGCACGCGCCCAGCGCAAGGTGGCCAACGGCCGCGACCAGCTGATCATTCCCCTGTCGCGTACCCCCGAACGCGAGCCGCTGTACACCTGGATAGCGCCCATCATGCCGCTGGAGCGCGCCTTCTTCAGCCTCGACGAGCCGGTGCAGAGCTTCGCCGAAGCGCGCCAGCGCTACCGGCGCATCGGCGTCGGCCTGGGCACGGCGCAGGTGGAGATTCTCAGAAGCCAGGGTTTCAGCGAGCAGCAGATCATCACCCATACGCTGGGTGAAAACCCCGCCCATCTGCTGGAGCGGGGGCGTATCGACGCCTGGTTCACCGGCGTGCCGGAGGCGCTCTACATCTGGCCGCAACACTCCACGCGCAGGCTGCAGATGAGCCCGGTACTGGCCAGCACCCATCTCTATCTGGCCTGTTCCAAGGAGTGCGATGCGCAACTGGTGCAGAAACTGCGTGCCGCCGTGCAAAGCGTGCATGACGAAGGCATCAGCAAGCGCCTGATCGAGCTCTATCTGCCGCAGCCACTCGACGCCGCGCCCTAGCGCACCGCCGCTCAGATGCCCTTGCGCCCCGGGTCCTCTGGCGGCTGCTCCTGTTCAATGTCCTCGAGCTTGAGCTCCAGGCCCCAGTCGCCGCTGTCGGCCACCTTCGGCGCTACCGTCGGCGCCACGGCCGGCCGGGCTGGCGCAGCGCTGGCAGCCGGCGGCGCGGCGTTGGCGGGATTATCGCGGTAGAGCTTGAGCTTCAGGCGCACGTTGTTGGCCGAATCGGCGTTCTTCACCGCTTCCTCTTCGTCGATGGCGCCTTCGTGGACCAGATCGATCAGCGCCTGATCGAAGGTCTGCATGCCGAGGTTCTTCGACTTCTCCATGATCTCCTTGAGCTCGGAGAACTCGTTGCGCTTGATCAGGTCGCGCACCGTGGGAGTGCCCAGCATGACCTCGACCGCGGCCCGGCGTTTGCCATCGAGGGTCTTGACCAGGCGCTGGGAGACGAACGCCTTGAGGTTGTTGCCCAGGTCGTTGAGCAGCTGCGGGCGTCGCTCCTCGGGGAAGAAGTTGATGATGCGGTCCAGCGCCTGGTTGGCGTTGTTGGCGTGCAGCGTGGAGATCGCCAGGTGACCGGTGTCGGCGAAGGCCAGGGCATGTTCCATGGTCTCGCGGTCGCGGATCTCGCCGATCAGGATCACATCGGGCGCCTGGCGCAGGGTGTTCTTCAGCGCGGCGTGGAAGCTGCGGGTGTCCACCCCGACCTCGCGCTGGTTGATGATCGACTTCTTGTGCCGGTGCACATATTCCACCGGGTCCTCGATGGTGATGATGTGCCCGCCGCTGTTGCGGTTGCGGTAGTCGATCAGCGCCGCCAGGGAGGTGGACTTGCCCGAGCCGGTGCCGCCGACGAACAGCACCAGGCCGCGCTTCTCCATCACCGTGCTGAGCAGCACCTCCGGCAGCTTGAGGTCCTCGAAGCGGGGAATCTCCATCTTGATGTTGCGCGCCACGATCGAGACTTCGTTGCGCTGCTTGAAGATGTTGATACGGAAACGCCCCACCCCGGCCAGGGAAATGGCCAGGTTCATCTCCAGTTCGCGCTCGAACTCCTCGCGCTGGGCACCATCCATGATCGACTCGGCAATGGCCGCCACGTCCCCGGACTTCAGCGGCTCCTGGCTCAGCGCCTTGAGCACGCCATTGAACTTGGCGCAGGGCGGCGCGCCGGTGGACAGATAAAGATCGGAACCGTCCTGGCTGGACAGGACTTTGAGCATTGCGTGGAGATCCATGGCAGCGTTTCCGTGGGCAGCGATTGAAATACCATAGCCAAGATTCGCCGCCACTCAGCTGGCGAAGCCTGCCTTTGAATTGACGCCATTCTGATGGCGCAAAGAATGCTGGCACAATAACGCCCCGGAAAAATTGAGGACCCCGTCATGGCAAAGGCAATGGCCCGCCACATCCTGGTCAAGACCGAAGCGGAAGCGGCCGCGCTGAAGAAGCGCATCGCTGCCGGCGAGGCCTTCGACATGCTGGCGCGCAAGCATTCGATCTGCCCCTCAGGCAAGAAAGGCGGCGACCTCGGCGAGGTGCGCCCCGGCCAGATGGTGCGGGCAGTGGATCAGGTGATTTTCAAGAAGCCGCTGCGCGAAGTGCACGGCCCGGTGAAGACCCAGTTCGGGTATCACCTGATCCAGGTGTTCTTTCGCGACTGACTCCAGGCACTGGCACATAGCCTCTATCAGCCCTGTATGATGCCGGCTCCCATCGCAGTGCAGTGCCCCAGGAGCCCAGATGAACGACCGCCGCCCGCCCGTTTTCGCCCGCGAGTGCGATCTGGTCATGAAGGGTGGCATCACCAGCGGCATCGTCTACCCCCTGGCGATCAGCGAAATCGCCAAGGCCTTCCGCCTGCGCAGCATCG
>NZ_JAODYT010000135.1:0-6054 GCF_029834875.1 Pseudomonas sp. GD04158
ACCGAACAGCACCAGGTAGTCGTAGTCGGCCAGATCGAGTTCCTCTGGCGTGGCCTCGATGCGCAGCGCCGCGCCACTGCTGGACAGCACATGCCCCGGCTGCAGGCCGAGGATGGTCCAGGCGCAGTAGCGCTGGCGGCTGTAGTCCTCGTCGTCGGCGCTGAAGCGCAGCTTGTCGAGAAAGCCACCGAACGGCAGCAAGGCGAACTCCGGCAGGGGCAGCAGGAGAAAACGCAGATCGGGGCATTCGGCCATGTCAGTCCAGAATCAACCTTTAAATGACCAGAATCTACCTCAATCACGACACTGTCGCTGACTAGACTGGCCGCGCCCTCACAGGAGACCTGCATGGCCCTCGAACTCTGGCTCGTCTATTTCGTCGCCACCCTCGGCCTGGCGCTGACGCCCGGCCCCAACAGCCTGCTGGCGCTGACCCACGGCGGGCTGTACGGCGCACGCATGGCGCTGGCCACCATCCTCGGCGGCGTGGTCGGCTTCAGCACGCTAATCGCCCTGGCCATGTTCGGCCTCAGTGCCCTGCTCAAGACCGCGCCCAACACGTTGCTGGCGCTGAAGTGGATCGGCGGCGCCTACCTGATCTGGCTCGGCGTGCAGCTGTGGCGCACTCCGGCGCTGCTGCCCGGTCTGGCACTGGACAGCGCACGCCCGAAGGTTTTCATCCTGTTTCGCCAGGGCCTGCTGTCGGCGCTGTCGAATCCCAAGGTGATCCTGTTCTATGGCGCCTTCCTGCCGCAGTTCGTCGACCCGCAGCGCGGCCTGGCCGTGCAGTTCGTGGTGATGGCCGCCACCTTCGCCGTGGTCGAATTCCTCGTCGAGCTGCTGCTGGCGCTGCTGGCCTTCCGCGTGCGGCCCTGGCTGCAGCGCGGCGGCCGTGCCTTCAACCGCAGCTGCGGCGTGCTCTTCGTACTGATCGGCGTGGCGTTGCCGCTGGCACGCTGAGCAAGTCCGTGATCAGGCCTTGATCGCCTCGCCAATCGCGTAGTAATGCCCACCGGCCACGTGATGCAGGCTGCGCAGGCTCGGGTCGGCCGTTTCGAAATGCCAGCGGCCATCGCGGAACACGCGCTCATCGGCCCAGGCTGCGATCACCTCGCCGATAAACAGGTCGTAGGCCTGCTGGTTGTGCGGCTCGTCGATCAGCCGGCAGACCAGCCAGGCCGAACAGCCCGCCACCAGCGGCAGGTCGTGATCTTCCATCGTGAACAGCTCGACCCCGGCATGGACCAGCTTCGCCGGGTCATCCGCCAGGCTGGCATTGCCCACCGCCTGGGTCAGTTGCAGCTGCGCCACCGTCGGCACCTGGATGGCGAACAAGCCGCTGCCCTCGATCAGCGCGCGGGTGCGGGTGGCCTTGTCTAATACCACGGTGAGCTTCGGCGGCTCGAAATCCAGGGCGCAGCACCAGGCTGCCGCCATGACGTTATCCACAGCCTGATGACGAGCCGACACCAGCACGGTGGGGCCGTGGTTGAGCAGACGGTAGGCCTTGGCCAGGTCGACGGGACGGATGTGCGCGCTCATGCAGACTCCTCGAAACAAAAAAAGGCGCTCGCATGCTGGCCCGTGAAGGCCTGCATCGCAAGCGCCTGCCGTAGCGGCTGTGGATCAGAACTCCTGTACGGTCGGGCGCAGGACGATCTCGTTGATGTCGACGTCGGCCGGCTGCTCGATGGCGTAGGCGATGGCGCGCGCCACCGACTCAGCCGGAATCGCCTGCTTGTAGAAATCGACGACGAAGTCGCGGCTCTGCTGGTGGGAGCTGCCGAACTTCAGCTCGGAGTCCACCGCACCCGGCTCGATGGTGGTGGTACGGATGCTGCCGCCCACCTCATGGCGCAGGCCTTCGGAGATGGCGCGCACGGCGAACTTGGTGCCGCTGTAGACGGTACCGCCCGGGCTGAACACCTTGATCCCGGCCACCGAGGCGATGTTGATGAAGTGCCCGGCGTTCTGCTGCTGGAACACCGGCAGCGCCGCGGCGATGCCGTACAGCACGCCCTTGATGTTGATGTCGATCATGCGCTCCCACTCCTCGACGCGCACGTCGCTCAGCGGTGCGATGGCCATCAGCCCGGCGTTGTTGACCAGCACATCGACGCGGCCGAAGGTGTCCAGTGCGCCCTGGATCAGCGCCTTGACCTCATCGGCGCGGGTCACGTCAGTCTGGTAGGCCACGGCCTCGCCGCCAGCGGCGATCAGCTCACCGACAAGCTGCTCGAGACGCTCCTTGCGCCGCGCAGCCAGCACCACCTTGGCGCCCAGTTGGCTGAGATGACGCGCGGTGGCCTCACCCAGGCCGCTGCTGGCGCCGGTGATGACCACGACCTTGCCGGAAATGTTGTTGCTCATGGGTAAGCCCTCTCTCGATTCGTTGGAGTGTCCGTGCCATACGCCGGACATGGGCTCAGGTTAGGGGCGATTTCCGTTTCAATGAATGGAAGAGTTTGGATTAGGCTATTCCATATTCTGGAATACAAAGGCGCCCCGACATGCTCAACCGCATGGAGATGATCCGCATCTTCTGCAGCGCGGCCGACTGCAGCAATTTCCGCGAAGCAGCCACTCGCCTGGGGGTTTCCCCGCAGGCGGTGACCCGCGCGATCAAGGCGCTGGAGGAGGAGCTCGGCGAGATTCTCTTCCACCGCAACACCCGCCAGGTGCATATCACCGCCTTCGGCGAGGCTTACGCGGTGCGCGCCCGGCAGATGCTGGAGGATTTCGACGCGCTGTTTCGCGGCCACCGCGCCGAGGCCGAATCGGCCATCGCCGGGCGCATCGGCATCACCGCGCCGCAGGCCATCGGCAAGCGCTTTCTGGTTGCGTTCCTGCAGCCCTTGCTCAAGCAGCACCCGCAACTGGTGCTGAACCTGCGCCTGGAGGACGAGATCACCGACGCGGTGGAGGCGCAGATCGACATCGGCATCCGTGTCGGCTTCCTGCGTGACAGCCGCTATGTCGCCCGTGCCATGGCACCGGTGCCGTTGCAGGTGGTGGCCACGCCGGAACTGATCGCTGCCAGCGGCGCACCGCGTGACCTCGACGAGTTGCAGCAGCGGCCGCTGTCGGTGCTGATCGACCGCAAGAATGGCCGCCCCTGGCCGTGGACATTCGCCCATGGTCCCAGCCTGCATCCGCCCACACCAGCGCTGGTGTGCGACGACCCCGAAGCCGAGCTGGAGGCCGTACTCGCCGGCCTGGCCTACGGCCAGTTGCCCGCCTACCTGGCGCAGCCCTATCTGCAAAGCGGCCACCTGCAGGCGGTGCTGACGGAGCAGGCGCCCGATCCCTGGCAGCTGTTCATCTACCGCCCACAGCAGGGCCCGGTGCCGCCAAGGGTGCGCCTGGTGTTCGATCACCTGCGCGCCTGCTTCTCCGATCCGGCGCAGTTTCCCCAGGGCTGAGGTCGCTCACGGCAACGCCGTTGTCGCCTGCGAAGCGCCCGCCGCGGCTATCGCTCCGCAACCTGCCTGAAGCCGTCTAAACCAGGGATCAGGAGCGTCGCATGAATGCTATCAACACAGGCCGGCAGGTCAGCCTGGCCACCTTGCACCAGGTGATCGGCCTGCTGCATCGCCACACATAACGCAAGGCTGCGGCGCGTAGGACGCAGCCTATCTCCCGCCACTCGGCAGGCGCTGGCCAGACAGCAAATGGGGCAGTTGTGCAAAGTGGATCAATAAAAATCCGCGGAAATGGATCTATGTGGCTAGGCCACTGGTGCGTACATTCTTCCTCACCGGGCCGCAGTGGTACTGCCAGTTGCAGAGGGGCATCGGTTTCTTCTCAACTCGCATATGGATGAAAACCATGAGCCAGCGCCTCGACTATTTCGCCCTCTCTCCCAAGGCCTCCGGCAAGTACGCCGAATTTTCCATGCTGCTGACCCGCAGCCCTTTTCTCGCGCCGCTGGCCCATCTGGTGATGCTGCGGGCGTCGCAACTCAACGGCTGCGCCTTCTGCGTCGACATGCATGTGAAGGAAGCCAAGATCCACGGTGATCGCGAGCTGCGTCTGCACCATGTCGCCGTGTGGCGCGAATCGCCCCTGTTCTCGGAGCAGGAGCGCGCCGCATTGGAATGGACGGAAGCGCTGACCCAGCTGGCGCCGCACGGTGTCTCCGATGCCATCTACGCCAGCGTGCGCGAGCAGTTCTCCGAACAGGAACTGTCCGATCTGACCTTCCTGGTGGTCGCCATCAACGGCTGGAACCGCCTCAACGTGGCGTTTCGCACCGTGCCGGGTTCCGCCGATGCGCAGTTCGGTCTGGACAAGGCCGGCCTGGCCTGAAGCCACCGAGGAGGCATCGCCATGACCGCTCCCCTCCGTGTGCTGCGCCTGATCGGCAGCCCGCGCGGCGCCGATTCGGAGAGCCTGCGCCTGTCGCAGCGGGTAATCGAGGCCCTGGCCGCCAGCCAGCCGCTCGCCGTGCAGGACCTCGACGTCAATGACCTGCCGCATGTGGACGCCCGCTACGCCCTGGCACTGGCCTCGCCGGCTGCCGCCATGCACGCCGAGCCAGGCGACACTCAGCAACGTTCTGCGGCGCTGATCCGCCAGCTCGACGACACCGATGTTCTGCTGATCGCCACGCCGATGCACAACTACACGCTGCCTTCGGCGCTCAAGGCCTGGGTCGACCATATCATGCGCATCGGCGTGACCTTCAACGGCACAGCACAGGGCAAGGTCGGCCTCCTGCGGGATCGACCGGTTTACGTGGCCATCGCCTCGGGTGGCCTGATCAGTGGCGAGCAGGCGCGCCAACCGGACTTCCTGCGTCCTTATCTGCAGGCCGCGCTGGCGACGGTTGGCCTGAGGGACATGCACTTCTTCTGCGTGGAAGGCACCGCCAGAGGTGGTTCGGCGCTGGAACAGGCCCGCGCAGTCGCGCAGGCCCGGATAGCGGCCTTCTTTGGTCCAGGCTGAGGGCGGCTGGCTGCAATCCAGTCCGTCAGCCGAGAGCGACGATCATCAATGGTGGACTGCGAAGATTCACGGCCGGAGCATGTTTAACGTTTACCAGTCACGCTTCTGCCTCATGCTCCCTGCGTAACAGATAACTATCCATGATCCAGCCATTACGCTCCCGTGCCTCGGCACGGGTCATGGCGATGCGTTCGGCCACCTCGTCCAGCGGGCCGGCGATCAGGATTTCATCGGCAGTGCCGACATAGGCGCCCCAGTAGATATGCAGCCCCTGACCGACGAAGCGGCGGTAGCTGTCCTTGGCGTCGAGCATCACCGCCACGCTGTCCACGCCCTGCGGCCAGCCTTCGGCGAGCAGGCGGCCGGTGGTGATTTCCACGGCGCGGCCGATGCTGTTGAGCGGGATGCGATGGCGCGCGGTCAGCGCCTGCAGGCTGGTGATGCCGGGGATCACGTCATAGACGAAATCGCTACGGCGCGCGGCGATGGCCTCGATGATGCGGATGCTGCTGTCGTACAGCGAGGGGTCGCCCCAGACCATAAAGGCCGCCGTCTCGCCATCGGCCATCTGCTCGTCGATCAGTTGCTCGAACACCGCCTGCTTGTCGCGGTTGAGTTCGTCGACGCTGGCGCGGTAGTCGGCGGCGTCACGCTCGCGCTCCGGTTGCAGGCCTTCGGCGAAGCGCGGCGCGTGGCCGTCGAGAAAGCGCGCGCAGATCTCGCGGCGCAGGGCGTTGAGCTTGTGCTTGGCCGCGCCCTTGTCCATCAGGAAGATCACGTCACTGCGGCGCAGCGCCTTGATCGCCTGGTAGGTGATGTAGTCCGGGTCGCCGGCACCGATGCCGACCAGCAGCAGGGTTTTCATGGGGTTCTCCAGGTGCGCCCTGGCACGCCGGGCGACAGGTCGTCGATATGGTGGTAGTCGGCCTGTAGGGCCTGCGCCAACTGGCGGGCGCGGCCCAGGCGGATAGGCGCGCGCTCGGTATCGAGCAGCAGGGTCGGGCATGGCAGCGGCGCCAACGCTGGCAGGTCACGCAGACGGCCATCGGTGAGAATCAGCAGGCGCTGGCGTTCGTGCGGTTTCAGGCGCTGACGGCGCAGCAGCCA
>NZ_JAODYT010000136.1:0-5991 GCF_029834875.1 Pseudomonas sp. GD04158
GGCGTGACCCGCCTCGGCGCGGCATTGACGCTGGGCTCGTTCGCCCTGCTGGGCCTGGTCGAGGCGCTGCCGTTCGAGGCCCAGCTGGGCCTGATCGTGGTCGCCGCCATCGGCTTCGACTTCGCCATCCAGGCGACGCTGGTCGCCCATCAGACCATCGTCTACGGCATCGACCCGCCGGCGCGCAGCCGCCTGAATGCGGTGCTGTTCACCGGGGTGTTCGTCGGCATGGCGAGCGGTGCCGGGCTGGGCAGCATGGCGCTGGCGCAGTGGGGCTGGAGCGGGGTGGTGGCGCTGGCCATCGTCGCCTCCTGCGGTGCGCTGCTGGTGCGGCTGCTGCCGGCATCCAGGCCGTGACGGACCTGGTCGAGCGCATGCCGGTGGAGCGGGGCAGGGCGCTCTGGGACGGGGCGCTGCCGGCCCGGGGTCTGACCCGCTGGACAGCCTCCTCCCGACTTCTGGACACAAAGGGCCGCTGCGCGGGCGCGGGCCGGATAAAACTGTCCGAGATCTTGGAAACGACCTGCGCTTCAGCCCGCCGCTGACGCCAACTCATTGAAAACATTGGGCCTTGCCGGTTGGCATGAATATTCCAAAGACGTCAGGGCGAGCGTCTGGCGGGCAGCCGCAGTTCGGAGCTGTCCCAGGGTGGTTCGCGCACCTCCAGAAAACAACGTCAATAACGGAGTACGCCCATGACCAAGCAATCCTTGCCCCAAGGCATGGCGGATCAGCGTCTTTGCCGCTTTTTCACTGCTGCCCTGTGTTCCCTGCTGATGATCCTGCTGTGGCCGACCACGGTCACGGCGGGGCAAACCTTCTCCTACACCTCCCCGCAACAGGCCTACAGCGGCTCGCGCGAGCGCAGCTACAAGGTGTATGTCCCTACCGGCCTGAGCACGCCTGCCCCCATGGTGATGGCGCTGCATGGCTGCCGGCAGACCAACGACGACGTGCTCAACGACTGGGGCCTCAAGGCGGCGGCGGATCGCTACGGCTTCATTCTGGTGGCGCCCTTCATCACTAGCTACGACGGGCTGCGCAACGAGAACTGCTGGGGCTTCTGGTTCGAGCAGCACATCCACCAGGGTGGCGGGGAGGTCGCGGACCTGCATCGCATCGCCCAGCAGGTGGAAGCCAACTTCGTCATCGACGCCAACCGGCGCTTCATCACCGGCCTGTCGTCCGGCGGCGCCATGTCCCTGGTCGCTGCCGTGGCCTACAACGAGTACTGGGCGGCGGCAGCGCCGGCGGCAGGCCTGCCGTACCGGGAAACGGCGTCTTCGGTCTCGCTGTCCGGGCAATGCCCGGGCTCGGCCACCTTCCGCAGCGTCAGCCAGGTCGCGGCCGACATGCGCAGCGAAGTCAACGACGCCTACCCGATTCCCCTGATGATTCTGCAGAACAGGAACGACTGCACCGTGCTGCAGACCGCGGCCAACAACATGCGCGACGCCCATCTGCAGGTATTCGGCAGCGCCAGCCGCAACACCCCGGCGACCACCAAGGCCTCCGATACCGGTTGCTCGCCCTACCATCAGAACGACTACGGCTGCCGTCACATCGCCTACACCCAGGACGGCACCACGGCGACTCGCTCGCTGGTGGAAACCGTCATCTACGACGGCCCCCTGGCCACGCCCAACCCCCAGGACACCAACCACGGCCACTACTGGATTGGCGGTGCCCAGGGCAACAACGGCAAATGGTCGCTTCAGGTCGGCCCCAGCTATCCCGACATCATCTGGGACTTCTTCAGCCGCCACAGCCGTGACGGTAGCCAGCCGCAGGGGCATCCGGTGATTGTTCTGCAGGGCGACAACCCGCTGTCGGTGCCGCTGGGCAGCACCTTCAATGATCCCGGTGCCAGCGCCAGCGACGCGGAAGACGGCAGCCTGCCGGTCAGCGCCGACTGCAGCGCGGTGAACCCGAGCGTCGTCGGCAGCTACAGCTGCCTCTATTCGGCCACTGACAGCGACGGCAACCGCAGCACGCTCACCCGTACCGTGGAGGTCTACGATCCCAACGCCCCGGTGGAAACCTGCCAGGTCGTCAGCGCCTCGCCCTCCGTCCACATCGGCGCCGGTCGCGCCTACGCCGGCGGCACCTCCAACCTGCGCGCCTACGCCAAGGACGACGGCGTGGACATCGGTGGCTCGTTCGACACCTGGAGCAACGTTCCGCTGTACGAGGGCGAGCCGGGACGCTGGTACGCGCAGCGGCCCGCCGCCTGCGGCGGCAGCGGCCAGGCCTTCACCTGCCAGGAGTGGAACGCCAGCAACCTCAGCCACGTGATGGCCGGCCGTGCCTATTACGGTTACTACACCGTCGGCGGCAACCAGTACCTGGGCAGCCTGTCCGGGCTCAGCACCTGGGTGCGGGAAACGGCTCAGGGCCATTTCCAGGCCGGACGCTGCAGCAACTGAGGCGACGCCTGGCGGGCAGGAGCGTGCCCGCGCACGGCTGAAACGCGAGGCGAGTGCGGCCGACGGCTCGCCTCTTAGGCTGTCCACCGCCGCCAGACATGTCCGTATTTCTGGACATGTCTGGCGGGTGCTTCGCGTAACTGTCCAGATTTCAAGACTTGGCCGCCGTGCTGGCGGTGTGAATGCGCTCTAACTCGCTGTTTTATAAGGGCGCCGGAAGCTGGCATAGAGATCGCATTGCCACACAGGCTACTGGCAGGCGCTGCCGCGGCGCGGAGCATTCCGTGCAGGCGCGAGCGACCTGACCGTTGTTCGAAAACAACTACAACAACAAGAAGGAACTCCAGCATGTCCGTCACACATTCGTTTTCCCGCCTGACCCTGGGTATCTCCGCCGCCGCGCTGCTCGCCGGCAGTCTGCTGGCCAGCCCGGCGATGGCCAGCGAGAAGATCCGCTGGCAGGTGCCCCTGGCCTTCCCCTCCCACCTGGTGGGCCTGACCACCCCGGTCAAGCACCTTTCCGAATCGCTCAAGGCCATCTCCGGCGGCGACATCCAGCTGCGCTACTACGAGCCGGGCGAGCTGGTGCCGCCCTTCGAGATCATGAACGCGGTGAGCAGCGGCAAGTACCCGGCCGGCTACACCTGGATCGGTTATGACCAGGGCAGCATCCCGGCGCTGCCGCTGTACTCCGGCGCGCCCTTCAACATGGAGCCGCCGGCCTACCTGGCCTGGTACTACCAGGGCGACGGCAAGAAGCTGCTGGAAGAAATCTACGCACCGCACAAGATCCACCCGATGCTGTGCAGCATCATCGGCCCGGAAGGCGCCGGCTGGTTCGCCCGGCCGATCGAGCAGCTGAAGGACTTCGACGGCCTGCGCATCCGCTTCGCCGGCATCGGCGGCAAGGTGCTGGAGAAGCTCGGCGCCTCGGTGACCATGATCCCCGGCGGCGAGATCTACCAGGCGCTGGAGCGCAAGACCATCGACGCCACCGAGTTCTCCCAGCCGGCGATCGACAAGATGCTCGGCCTCGACCAGATCATCAAGAACTACATCATGCCGGGCTGGCACCAGACCCTCACCACCTCGCACCTGCTGGTCAACCAGGACGTGTGGAACAAGCTGACGCCGCAGAGCCGCGCGCTGATCGAGATGGGCTGCGAGTCGGCCACGCTCAAGGGCTTCGCCGAGAGCGAATGGGCCCAGCCGGCCGCCCTGGCCGCCTACCAGCAGGAAGGGGTCAAACCGCAGGTGCTGCCCGAGCCGGTGCTGCGCGAACTGCAACGCGTGAGCAACGAGGTGCTGGACGAGATGGCCGCCAAGGACCCGATGTTCAAGCGCGTGCTGAGCAGCCAGCGCGAGTTCATGGCGCAGCACGCCACCTGGCACGGTATGGGTTACCTGCCACGGGACTACTACCAGCACGACTGATCACGCCCAGTGACCCTGCACGGGCCCGGCCATGCCGCGGCCCGTCGCGCCTTCCTGCCCGAGGTTTTCCCGATGCAACACCCCACATCCGCCGCTGCGGCGCTACCCCATAACCGCCTGTCCAGCATTCTGGACCGTCTCGTCGCCGCCATCGGCAAGGCCAGCGCCTGGCTGTGGCTGGCCGTGCTGCTGGTGGTGCTGTGCAACGTGTTCAGCCGCTTCATCCTGTCGCGTGGCTCGATCGCCCTGGAGGAGCTGTCCTGGCACCTGTTCGGCGCCGCCATGATGCTCTCGCTGGGCTACGCCGTGGTGCGCGACGACCATGTGCGCGTCGACGTGCTGCGCGAGAAATTCCCCCTGCGCGCCCAGGCCTGGATCGAGCTGCTGGGCATCGTCCTGCTGGCCCTGCCGGTGATCGTGCTGATGATCGACAGCCTGCTGGCCTACGCCCACACCGCCTTCGTCTACATGGAGCACTCGCAGGCGCCGAGCGGGCTGCCCTATCGCTTCGTGTTCAAGAGCGTGCTGCCGCTGGGGCTGATTCTTGTGGCCATTGCCCTGATCGCCCGCGCCTCGCGCTGCAGCACCCTGCTGCTGCATTTCCCGCGGGCCATCGATGCGCCCGACGAGCCCGCCAACGGCGCTCACCCGCACCCCTGATCACGAGGCTGAAATGATGGGTCTGGAACAAATTCTGGTTATCGCCATGTTCGCCAGCTTCATGGGGCTGCTGCTGCTCGGCTTTCCCGTGGCCTGGTCGCTGGCAGGGGTCGGCCTGATCTTCGCGGTCGTCGGCCATGTGCTGGTGAACTATTTCGACGCCGAACTCTGGTTCACCTGGAGCGGCACCATCGGCGTGCTGGACGCGCGCATCTACGGCATCGTCGCCAACGAGCTGATGGTGGCGCTGCCGCTGTTCATCTTCATGGGCATCATGCTCGACCGCTCCGGCATCGCCGAGCGCCTGATGCACAGCCTGGTGCGCGTGCTCGGCCCGCTGCGCGGCGGCTACGCCATCACGGTGGTCATCGTCGGCGTGCTGCTGGCCGCCTCCACCGGCATCGTCGGTGCCTCGGTGGTGCTGCTCGGCCTGCTCTCGCTCGGCCCGATGCTGCAGGCCAACTACAACAAGAGCCTGGCGGTGGGCACGGCCTGCTCGGTGGGCACCCTGGGCATCCTGGTGCCGCCGAGCATCATGCTGGTGCTGATGGCCGACCGCCTGGGCACACCGGCGGCTTCGGTCGGCAAGCTGTTCATGGGCGCGCTGATCCCGGGCATGCTGCTCGGCGTGCTCTACGTGCTGTACATCCTGATCGCCGCCTGGCTGAACAAGGACTTCGCCCCGGCGCCGAAGGATCGTCAGCCACTGGACATGCGTGCCCTGCTCGACGTGCTGCTGGCCGTGGTGCCACCGCTGGGGCTGATTCTCGCCGTGCTCGGCTCGATCTTCTTCGGCATCGCCACCACCACCGAGGCCTCGGCCGTTGGCGCGGCCGGCGCGGTGCTGATGGCCTGGTTCAGCCGGCGCCTGAATCTGGCGGTGATCAAGGACGCGCTGTACCAGACCAGCCGCACCACTGCGTTCATCTTCGGCATCTTCATCGGCGCCACGGTGTTCGCCGCGGTGCTGCGCGGCCTCGGCGGCGACGACGTGGTGCGTGCGGCGCTGACCAGCCTGCCGTTCGGCCAGACCGGCGTGCTGCTCACCGTCCTGTTCATCACCTTCCTGCTGGGTTTCTTCCTCGACTGGGTGGAGATCACCCTGATCGTCCTGCCGCTGGTGGCGCCGGTGCTGTTCGCCATGGGCGTGGACCCGCTGTGGTTCGCCATCCTCTTCGCCCTGTGCCTGCAGACCTCCTTCCTCACCCCGCCGGTGGGCTTCGCCCTGTTCTACATCAAGGGCGTGTGCCCGCCGGGGATCACCACCCGGCATATCTACCTGGGGGTGCTGCCGTTCATTGCCCTGCAACTGCTCGGCCTGGCCCTGGTGTTTCATTTCGAGGCCCTGGCCACCTGGTTGCCCAACGAGGTGTATGGCGGCCCGTGACCGTCATGGCTGCATGCGCAATGCCCTGCCCACGCGGCAGGGCTTGCGTCATTACCTGGATCAACCGATGGAGGCGCAACTGCC
>NZ_JAODYT010000137.1:0-5722 GCF_029834875.1 Pseudomonas sp. GD04158
GGCTCGCTCGCGGGCGCCTCGGCGGGCGCAGCGGGTTCCGCCGGCTTCTTGCGCAGCCAGCCGAACAGGGATTTCTTTTCTTCGGTCACAGGCGGATTCTGCGCGCCGACATCGGCCGGCGACTTCTTGTCGTCATTGGAACCAAACATGGGTCGCTTGCATCTCAGGGGGGCGGTCGCTAACAGCCTGATACGCCTGGCTGCGCCGCCCCGGAAAAGGATGGGGTATCCTAGCACCTCTTCGCCTGCCGGCGGTACGACCGCCCAGGCCATCCGACAGGTCAGACTTTCGATGAATGCCATTGCCCGCCGTTCCCTCGGCCTGCTGTTCGGCGCCCTTTGCGTGCCACTCGCGGCCTTCGCTTCTCCTGCTCAACCCACCCACGAATTCAAACTGGACAATGGCCTGAAGGTCATAGTCCGCGAGGATCACCGCGCCCCCGTGGTGGTCAGTCAGCTCTGGTACAAGGTCGGTTCCAGCTACGAGACGCCCGGCTCCACCGGCCTGTCCCACGCCCTGGAACACATGATGTTCAAGGGCAGCCGCAAGCTCGGCGCCGGCGAGGCCTCGCGCATCCTGCGCGAGCTGGGCGCCGAAGAGAACGCCTTCACCAGCGACGATTACACCGCCTACTACCAGGTGCTGGCGCGCGACCGCCTGGGCGTGGCGCTGGAGCTGGAGGCCGACCGCCTGGCCAGCCTGCAGCTGCCGGCGGCCGAATTCGCCAAGGAAATCGAGGTGATCAAGGAAGAGCGGCGCCTGCGCACCGACGACCGCCCCTCGTCCCTGGCCTTCGAACGCTTCAAGGCCATGGCCTACCCGGCCAGCGGCTACGGCATTCCCACCATCGGCTGGATGGCGGATCTCGACCGCATGCACATCGACGAGCTGCGCGCCTGGTACCAGAAGTGGTACGCGCCGAACAACGCCACCCTGGTGGTGGTGGGCGACGTCAGCGTGGATGAAGTCAAGAGCCAGGTGCAGCGTTACTTCGGCGACATCCCGCGCCGCGAGGTGCCGACCGCCAAGCTGCCGCTGGAACTGGGCGCAGCGGGCGAGCGCCGCACCACCCTGTATCTCAGAACCCAGCTGCCGAGCCTGCTGATGGGCTTCAACGTGCCGGGCCTCGCCACCAGCGAACAGCCGCGCCAGGTCTATGCCCTGCGCCTGGCCGCCGCCCTGCTCGACGGCGGCTACAGCGCACGCCTGTCGACCCGCCTGGAACGCGGCGAGGAGCTCGTTTCCAGCGCCAGCGCCTGGTACAACGCCTTCACCCGTGGCGACAGCCTGTTCGTTCTCACCGCCACGCCCAACGTGCAGAAGGGCAAGACCCTGGAGCAGGCCGAAGCCGGCCTGTGGCGCGAACTGGAGAACCTGAAGAAGACGCCGCCCTCGGCCGCCGAGCTGGCCCGGGTGCGCGCCCAGGTCATCGCCGGCCTGGTGTTCGAGCGCGATTCGATCACCAGCCAGGCCACCAGCATCGGCCAACTGGAAACCGTCGGCCTGTCCTGGCAACTGATCGACCAGGAACTGGCCGAGCTGGAAGCCGTGACCCCGGCCGACATCCAGCAGGCCGCCCGCACCTTCTTCGTTCGCGACCGCCTGAGCGTCGCCCATGTTCTGCCCGAAGAGTCCCGCAATGAGGAGTCCCGCCCATGAAGACTGAGCACCGCCGCCTGGGCCTGCTCGGCCTGATCCTGTCCGCTGCCCTGGCGCTGGGCGCCTGCGCCAGCCTGTCCGCTCCGACGCTGAGCGGCGATGCCGCGAAACTGCAGTCGTTGGCCGAGCTCGATGGCCAGGCACCGACCCGCCGCACCCTGGAAATCCAGACCTGGACCACGCCACAAGGCGCCAAGGTGCTGTTCGCCCCGGCCCGTGAGCTGCCGATGTTCGACCTGCGCCTGACCTTCGCCGCCGGCAGCAGCCAGGACAACGGCGTGCCGGGCCTGGCCACCCTGACCAACGCCATGCTCAACGAGGGCGTACCGGGCAAGGATGTCGGCGCCATCGCCGCCGGCTTCGAGGGCCTAGGCGCCGAATTCGGCAACGGTGCCTACCGCGACATGGCCGTGGCCAGCCTGCGCAGCCTGAGCGCCAAGGAGCAGCGCGACCCGGCACTGGCACTGTTCGCCGAGGTCCTGGGCAAGCCGACCTTCCCCGAGGATTCGCTGGCGCGGATCAAGAACCAGCTGCTGGCCGGTTTCGAGTTCCAGAAGCAGAACCCCGGCAAGCTGGCCAGCCTGAAGCTGTTCGAGCGCCTGTACGGCCAGCACCCCTATGCGCATCCGAGCGACGGTACCGCGCAGTCGATCCCGGCCATCGGCCGTCAGCAGCTGCAGGCCTTCCACGCTCGCGCCTACGCGGCCGGCAACGCGGTGATCGCCCTGGTCGGCGACCTCTCGCGCAGCGAAGCCGAGGCCATCGCCAACCAGGTGTCCGCGGCCCTGCCACAGGGGCCGGCACTGCCGCGCATCGCCCAGCCGCAAGCGCCCAAGCCGGGCGCCAGCCACATCGAATTCCCCTCCAACCAGACCCACCTGCTGATCGCCCAGCTCGGCATCGACCGTCGCGACCCGGACTACGCCGCGCTCTATCTGGGCAACCAGATTCTCGGCGGCAGCGGCTTCGGCACCCGCCTGATGACCGAAGTGCGCGAGAAGCGCGGCCTGACCTACGGCGTCTACTCAGGCTTCAGCGCCATGCAGGCGCGCGGCCCGTTCATGATCAACCTGCAGACCCGTGCGGACCTGAGCGAGGGCACCCTGGCACTGGTCAAGCAGCTGCTCGCCGACTATCTGCGCGAAGGCCCAACCCAACAGGAGCTGGACAACGCCAAGCGTCAGCTGGCCGGCAGCTTCCCGCTGTCCACCGCGAGCAACGCCGATATCGTCGGCCAGCTGGCGTCGATGGGCTTCTACGACCTGCCGCTGAGCTATCTGGACGACTTCATGCGTGACGTCCAGGCGCTGAGCATCGAACAGGTCAAGACCGCCATGGCCAAGCACCTCGACCCCGAGGCGCTGGTGGTGGTCACGGCCGGCCCGACCGTGGCCCAGAAGGAGCTGCCGCCGCCCAACGAGGATCCGGTCGAGCAGCCCAGCACGGTGCCGCACTGATGCGCGGTCGCGCTTCGCAGAAACCCGCCGCGGGCAAGGCCCACGGCGGCCAGGGCCAGTTGCGCATCATCGGTGGGCAGTGGCGCTCGCGGCGCCTCGCCTTCCCCGACGGCCCGGGCCTGCGCCCGACCCCGGACCGGGTGCGCGAGACGCTGTTCAACTGGCTGGCGCCTTATGTCGAGGGCGCCCATGTGCTCGACCCCTTCGCCGGCAGCGGCGCGCTGCTGCTCGAAGCGCTGTCGCGTGGTGCTGCCAGCGGCCTGGCCTGCGACCTCAACCCGGCGTCGGTGGCCGCGCTGCGCGGGCATCTGACGACGCTGCAGTGCAGCGCCGGCGAAATCCAGCAGGGCGACGCCCTGCAGCTGCTGGCCCGGCCGGCGCCGCGGCGCTTCGATATCGTCCTGCTCGACCCGCCGTTTCACAAGGATCTGCTGCAAGGCGCCTGCAACCTGCTGGAAACCCAGGGCTGGCTGGCTGACGACGCCTGGATCTACACCGAAAGCGAAACCGCGCCCTCGACGCTGGGCCTGCCCGGTAACTGGCGCCTGCATCGGGAGAAGCACACTGGTCAGGTGCATTACGCACTGTGGCAGCGTGGATGAAGGACTTTATCTACGCCCACCTGCCCTACCTGCTGCTGATCGCACTGGCGCTGCCGGTGCTGCTCAGCCAGCAGGAAATTGCACTGAACCTTCAACGCGCGATACCGCACAATCCCAATGCCGGTATCGTCATCGGGCTTACCAATCAGCGTATCGTCGCGTTGCTGGTATTGGCCTGGTGCGCTTGGCGCATACTCCGCAAGCGCCGACGCTGAATAGCTCTGTAGCCTGGATGAAATCCAGGGCCACCACTCCCGGATTGCATCCGGGCTACGTCTACTGCCGACGACCGACTGCACCATGAACACTGAATTTCGCCCCGCCTGGTGGCTCCCCGGCCCGCATCTACAGACGCTGTGGAACCCCTTCTGCCGCAAGCCGCCGCAACTGCAGCGGCCGCGCGAACGGCTGTGGCTGGACGATGGCGACTTTCTCGACCTCGACTGGTACGGCCCGCATGACGCCCATGCGCCGCTGGTGCTGGTGCTGCATGGCCTGACCGGCAGTTCCAATTCGCTCTACGTGCTCGGCCTGCAACAGGCCCTGGCCGCACGCGGCTGGGCCAGCGTGGCGCTGAACTGGCGCGGCTGCTCCGGTGAACCGAACCTGCTGCCGCGCGGCTATCACTCCGGCGCCAGCGAGGATCTGGCTTCGGCAGTCGCCCACCTGCGTGCGCAACGGCCGATGGCGCCGCTGTACGCCGTCGGCTATTCGCTGGGCGGCAACGTGCTGCTCAAGTACCTGGGCGAAAGCGGCGCGCAGAGCCAGCTGCAGGCCGCGGTGGCGGTGTCGGTGCCGTTTCGTCTGGATCAGTGCGCCGACCGTATCGGCCTGGGCTTCTCGCGGGTGTACCAGGCGCATTTCATGCGCGAGATGGTCGCCTATGTCAGCAACAAGCAGCGCCTGTTCACCGAGCAGGGCCACAGCGAGCGCCTGTCGGTGCTGGAGCGCCTCGGCCCGCTGGACGGCATGCGCACCTTCTGGGACTTCGACGGGCGCATCACCGCGCCCCTGCACGGCTTCGCCGATGCCCACGATTACTACCGGCGCGCCTCCAGCCGCTTCTACTTGGGCGACATTCGCACGCGCACGCTGATCATCCAGGCCGAGGACGATCCCTTCATCTTCCGTCACAGCCTGCCCGAGGCCAGCGAGCTGGCCCCCGGCACCGAGTTCGAGCTGCATGCCAAGGGCGGCCATGTCGGCTTCGTCGAAGGCAGCCCGCGCCGCCCCGTCTACTATCTGGAGCGGCGCATTCCCGAGTGGCTAGGCGCACTCACCTGAATCAGCCGGCCGCAGGCTGCTCCGGCATCGCCGAGGAGTGGTGCTTGAGGATTTTCCACTCGCCATCGACCTTCTGGTACACGAAGGTGTAGCGCGCCTGCACCTGGCGTACCGCATCGCCCTGGGTCAGGGCGAAGGTGTAGACCCCCGAGTCCACCGCCGCGTCCGGGCCGATCTGGCGAATTTCACGCATGTTGATCGTGCCCACCGGCTTGGCCTGTAAAAAATGGTCGAAATAGTCCTGGATCGCCTCGTGGCCTATGCGCACCCGATTCGATACCGTGGGCTGCAGCACGCCGTTGTCGGCATAGAGCGCAGCCACCTTGGCCGAATCGCCCGTCTGCAGGGCGGCGTTCCAGCGCTCGAACAGGCTGGCGATCTGCTGCTCCTGCGCATCGCTCGGAGCGGCTGCGGTTTCCGTATAGACATAAGGCGCATCGGCCGCCTGAACCAGCGGCACGGACAGGACGAACACCAGGGCGCAGCCGCTGAACAAGGGTTTCAACATGGTCGAATCTCCGGCTATTGAATGACGCCGTCAGCATGCAATCGGCCCGGCGCCGGCACATCGGCCGAATGGCACCTGCGGCCTATGCCAGGTGGCAGATGCCCGACGCGCTTGGAGCCATTAGCCTGCGCCGTCCGATGACGCGCACTTCGTGGAGGCGTAGATGCAGCACACCCCACCCGACAGCGTGCTGGCCCTGCGCGCCGATTACC
>NZ_JAODYT010000138.1:0-5560 GCF_029834875.1 Pseudomonas sp. GD04158
CCTACGCGCTCTGTGTTTTCCAGCCAAAAAGAAGAAACCCCAGACCTCTTTCGAGATCTGGGGTTTCGTATAGGAGCTTGACGATGACCTACTCTCACATGGTGAAGCACCACACTACCATCGGCGATGCGTCGTTTCACTTCTGAGTTCGGGATGGGATCAGGTGGTTCCAACGCTCTATGGTCGTCAAGCAATTCGGTTGGAGTCTCGTGGTTTAGACGCGACCCCATATTGGGTATGTGACAGTCGTTTGGCTTGGCCCTTGGGCCTGTAGCTCTCGCAAATTTTCGGCTGTTGTCGACTTCACCATCGACACCCTCTGCGTTGAGGGCAGATTGTTTGGGTGTTATATGGTCAAGCCTCACGGGCAATTAGTATGGGTTAGCTCAACGCCTCACAGCGCTTACACACCCCACCTATCAACGTCGTAGTCTTCGACGGCCCTTCAGGGAGCTCAAGGCTCCAGTGAGATCTCATCTTGAGGCAAGTTTCCCGCTTAGATGCTTTCAGCGGTTATCTTTTCCGAACATAGCTACCCGGCAGTGCCACTGGCGTGACAACCGGAACACCAGAGGTTCGTCCAACCCGGTCCTCTCGTACTAAGGTCAGCCCCTCTCAAATCTCAAACGTCCACGGCAGATAGGGACCGAACTGTCTCACGACGTTCTAAACCCAGCTCGCGTACCACTTTAAATGGCGAACAGCCATACCCTTGGGACCGGCTTCAGCCCCAGGATGTGATGAGCCGACATCGAGGTGCCAAACACCGCCGTCGATATGAACTCTTGGGCGGTATCAGCCTGTTATCCCCGGAGTACCTTTTATCCGTTGAGCGATGGCCCTTCCATACAGAACCACCGGATCACTAAGACCTACTTTCGTACCTGCTCGACGTGTCTGTCTCGCAGTCAAGCGCGCTTTTGCCTTTATACTCTACGACCGATTTCCGACCGGTCTGAGCGCACCTTCGTACTCCTCCGTTACTCTTTGGGAGGAGACCGCCCCAGTCAAACTACCCACCATACACTGTCCTCGATCCGGATGACGGACCAGAGTTAGAACCTCAAGGTTGCCAGGGTGGTATTTCAAGGATGGCTCCATGAGAACTGGCGTCCCCACTTCAAAGCCTCCCACCTATCCTACACAAGCAAGCTCAAAGTCCAGTGCAAAGCTATAGTAAAGGTTCACGGGGTCTTTCCGTCTAGCCGCGGATACACTGCATCTTCACAGCGATTTCAATTTCACTGAGTCTCGGGTGGAGACAGCGCCGCCATCGTTACGCCATTCGTGCAGGTCGGAACTTACCCGACAAGGAATTTCGCTACCTTAGGACCGTTATAGTTACGGCCGCCGTTTACCGGGGCTTCGATCAAGAGCTTCGCTTGCGCTAACCCCATCAATTAACCTTCCGGCACCGGGCAGGCGTCACACCCTATACGTCCACTTTCGTGTTTGCAGAGTGCTGTGTTTTTAATAAACAGTCGCAGCGGCCTGGTATCTTCGACCGGCAGGGGCTTACGTAGTAAATACTTCACCCTCACCGGCGCACCTTCTCCCGAAGTTACGGTGCCATTTTGCCTAGTTCCTTCACCCGAGTTCTCTCAAGCGCCTTGGTATTCTCTACCTAACCACCTGTGTCGGTTTGGGGTACGGTTCCTAGTTACCTGAAGCTTAGAAGCTTTTCCTGGAAGCATGGCATCAACCACTTCGCATTCTAAAAGAACGCTCGTCATCAGCTCTCGGCCTTGATCTCCCGGATTTACCTAAGAAACCAGCCTACCACCTTAAACACGGACAACCAACGCCGTGCTGGCCTAGCCTTCTCCGTCCCTCCATCGCAGTAACTAGAAGTACGGGAATATTAACCCGTTTCCCATCGACTACGCATTTCTGCCTCGCCTTAGGGGCCGACTAACCCTGCGTCGATTAACGTTGCGCAGGAAACCTTGGTCTTTCGGCGTGGGTGTTTTTCACACCCATTGTCGTTACTCATGTCAGCATTCGCACTTCTGATACCTCCAGCAAGCTTCTCAACTCACCTTCACAGGCTTACAGAACGCTCCTCTACCGCTCATCCAAAGGATGAACCCGTAGCTTCGGTGTATGGTTTGAGCCCCGTTACATCTTCCGCGCAGGCCGACTCGACTAGTGAGCTATTACGCTTTCTTTAAAGGATGGCTGCTTCTAAGCCAACCTCCTAGCTGTCTAAGCCTTCCCACATCGTTTCCCACTTAACCATAACTTTGGGACCTTAGCTGACGGTCTGGGTTGTTTCCCTTTTCACGACGGACGTTAGCACCCGCCGTGTGTCTCCCGTGCTGACACTTGCTGGTATTCGGAGTTTGCATCGGTTTGGTAAGTCGGGATGACCCCCTAGCCGAAACAGTGCTCTACCCCCAGCAGTGATACACGAGGCGCTACCTAAATAGCTTTCGAGGAGAACCAGCTATCTCCGAGCTTGATTAGCCTTTCACTCCGATCCACAGGTCATCCGCTAACTTTTCAACGGTAGTCGGTTCGGTCCTCCAGTCAGTGTTACCTAACCTTCAACCTGCCCATGGATAGATCGCCCGGTTTCGGGTCTATACCCAGCGACTAAAGCGCCCTATTAAGACTCGCTTTCGCTACGCCTCCCCTATTCGGTTAAGCTCGCCACTGAATATAAGTCGCTGACCCATTATACAAAAGGTACGCAGTCACCCAACAAAGTGGGCTCCCACTGCTTGTACGCATACGGTTTCAGGTTCTATTTCACTCCCCTCTCCGGGGTTCTTTTCGCCTTTCCCTCACGGTACTGGTTCACTATCGGTCAGTCAGTAGTATTTAGCCTTGGAGGATGGTCCCCCCATGTTCAGACAAGGTTTCTCGTGCCCCGTCCTACTCGATTTCATTGATAAGAGCGTTTCGTGTACGGGGCTATCACCCACTACGGCGGCACTTTCCAGAGCCTTCCACTACACTCAAACCAACTTAAGGGCTAGTCCCCGTTCGCTCGCCACTACTAAGGGAATCTCGGTTGATTTCTTTTCCTCAGGGTACTTAGATGTTTCAGTTCCCCTGGTTCGCCTCTTGCACCTATGGATTCAGTACAAGATACCTAGGTTATCCTAGGTGGGTTCCCCCATTCAGAGATCTCTGGATCACAGTCTGTTTGCCGACTCCCCAAAGCTTTTCGCAGGCTACCACGTCTTTCATCGCCTCTGACTGCCAAGGCATCCACCGTATGCGCTTCTTCACTTGACCATATAACCCCAAGCAATCTGGTTACTGTCTCAATCGTGAAGACGACATTCGCCGAAAATTTGCGTCTTGAGAACTACAAATTTTGCCTTGATTAACAACGTGCAGTGAAACACGTCGTTAGTCACTTCTATCACATACCCAAATTTTTAAAGAACGATTTTCTACCGGTCAAAAGACCAGAAATCAGCACTCACCAGGTCTACCCTGAAGCGCTCATTTCTGAACTCTTTCCTTCTACCGCAACGCGCGAGAGTGGTGGAGCCAAGCGGGATCGAACCGCTGACCTCCTGCGTGCAAAGCAGGCGCTCTCCCAGCTGAGCTATGGCCCCGTAATCTTCTGCACCAAGCAATTGGTAGGTCTGGGCAGATTTGAACTGCCGACCTCACCCTTATCAGGGGTGCGCTCTAACCAACTGAGCTACAGACCTATAACAGGGTCGCGTTACAGCATCGTCTTCGACTATGAATCAAGCAATTCGTGTGGGAACTTATGAAGAAGCTGATGTCTTCGATTAAGGAGGTGATCCAGCCGCAGGTTCCCCTACGGCTACCTTGTTACGACTTCACCCCAGTCATGAATCACTCCGTGGTAACCGTCCCCCCGAAGGTTAGACTAGCTACTTCTGGAGCAACCCACTCCCATGGTGTGACGGGCGGTGTGTACAAGGCCCGGGAACGTATTCACCGTGACATTCTGATTCACGATTACTAGCGATTCCGACTTCACGCAGTCGAGTTGCAGACTGCGATCCGGACTACGATCGGTTTTATGGGATTAGCTCCACCTCGCGGCTTGGCAACCCTTTGTACCGACCATTGTAGCACGTGTGTAGCCCTGGCCGTAAGGGCCATGATGACTTGACGTCATCCCCACCTTCCTCCGGTTTGTCACCGGCAGTCTCCTTAGAGTGCCCACCCGAGGTGCTGGTAACTAAGGACAAGGGTTGCGCTCGTTACGGGACTTAACCCAACATCTCACGACACGAGCTGACGACAGCCATGCAGCACCTGTGTCTGAGTTCCCGAAGGCACCAATCCATCTCTGGAAAGTTCTCAGCATGTCAAGGCCAGGTAAGGTTCTTCGCGTTGCTTCGAATTAAACCACATGCTCCACCGCTTGTGCGGGCCCCCGTCAATTCATTTGAGTTTTAACCTTGCGGCCGTACTCCCCAGGCGGTCAACTTAATGCGTTAGCTGCGCCACTAAAATCTCAAGGATTCCAACGGCTAGTTGACATCGTTTACGGCGTGGACTACCAGGGTATCTAATCCTGTTTGCTCCCCACGCTTTCGCACCTCAGTGTCAGTATCAGTCCAGGTGGTCGCCTTCGCCACTGGTGTTCCTTCCTATATCTACGCATTTCACCGCTACACAGGAAATTCCACCACCCTCTACCGTACTCTAGCTCGCCAGTTTTGGATGCAGTTCCCAGGTTGAGCCCGGGGCTTTCACATCCAACTTAACGAACCACCTACGCGCGCTTTACGCCCAGTAATTCCGATTAACGCTTGCACCCTTCGTATTACCGCGGCTGCTGGCACGAAGTTAGCCGGTGCTTATTCTGTTGGTAACGTCAAAACACTAACGTATTAGGTTAATGCCCTTCCTCCCAACTTAAAGTGCTTTACAATCCGAAGACCTTCTTCACACACGCGGCATGGCTGGATCAGGCTTTCGCCCATTGTCCAATATTCCCCACTGCTGCCTCCCGTAGGAGTCTGGACCGTGTCTCAGTTCCAGTGTGACTGATCATCCTCTCAGACCAGTTACGGATCGTCGCCTTGGTGAGCCATTACCTCACCAACTAGCTAATCCGACCTAGGCTCATCTGATAGCGCAAGGCCCGAAGGTCCCCTGCTTTCTCCCGTAGGACGTATGCGGTATTAGCGTTCCTTTCGGAACGTTATCCCCCACTACCAGGCAGATTCCTAGGCATTACTCACCCGTCCGCCGCTAAATCAGGGAGCAAGCTCCCTTCATCCGCTCGACTTGCATGTGTTAGGCCTGCCGCCAGCGTTCAATCTGAGCCATGATCAAACTCTTCAGTTCAATACTGCTTGGGTTTTGAGAAAACCCTAAACTTGGCTCAGCAATCGCAAATAAACTCTCGAATTCACGAGTGTTACTTGTGATGCTGATAATCAGTCGACTACCAGTCTTACCTCACAAGCACCCACACGAATTGCTTGATTCAGTTGTTAAAGAACAGTTGGTTAAGCTTTTCGTCTCAACCGAGGCCGCGCATTCTACAGCAGCCCCTCTCTCTGTCAAGCTGTTTTTCGAATTTATTTCCGGAGAAACTCTTTTCTACTCAACC
>NZ_JAODYT010000139.1:0-5498 GCF_029834875.1 Pseudomonas sp. GD04158
TTACCGGGTGTCAGGCATTTCGCAGGCGTTGGAGGGCCTCGTAGGGTGGGCTTCAGCCCACGTGAACCGCCGTCGGTAGGCTGAAACCGAACGTTGTCCGGACGGCCCTATGAGCCCCTGCACAGGTAACGCAGACACGGTCTTCAAAATTGCTCTGCAGCCAGACCATAAAGCGGCTGGCTGCCGGCACGAATGCTCGCCTCCAGGCTCAGAGTGCGTGGCAGCAGACGGGCGAAGAAGAACTCGGCGGTGGCCAGCTTGCCGCCGTAGAAGGCCTCGTCTTCGCCCTGCTTGCCCTGCGCCACCGCCGCCATGCGCGCCCACATATAGGCGTAGGCGACGTAGCCGAACAGATGCAGGTACTCCACCGAGGCGGCGCCCACCGAGTTGGGGTCGCTCTTGGCTTGTTCCAGCAGCCAGCCGCTGACCGCCTCCAGGCGTTCCAGGGCTTCGATCAGGCGTTCGCGGTAAGGCGATTCATGGGCATGGGCGAAGTCGCGCACCTCGGCGGCGAACAGGCGCAGCGCGGCGCCGCCGTTGGCCACCACCTTGCGCCCCAGCAGGTCGAGCGCCTGAATGCCATTGGTGCCCTCGTAGATCTGTGCGATACGCACGTCGCGCACCAGCTGTTCCTGGCCCCATTCGCGGATATAGCCGTGGCCGCCGAACACCTGCTGGCCGTGTACGCAGCTTTCCAGCCCGGTATCGGTGAAGAAGGCCTTGGCCACCGGGGTGAGCAGGGCCACCAGGGCTTCGGCGTTCTGTCGTTCGCTGGCGTCCTCGGCGTACTTGGCCAGGTCGAGCTGCTGACCGACGTAGCAGGCAAAGGCCCGGCCGCCCTCGTTCAGCGCTTTCATGGTCAGCAGCATACGACGCACGTCAGCGTGGACGATGATCGGGTCGGCGACCTTGTCGTGGTTGACCGGGCCAGTGGCGGCGCGGCTCTGGATGCGTTCGCGGGCGTAGCTGACGGCCGACTGATAGGAAGCCTCGGCGCAGCCGATGCCCTGGATGCCGATGGACAGGCGCTCGTAGTTCATCATGGTGAACATCGCCGCCAGGCCCTTGTTGACCTCGCCGATCAGGTAGCCGGTGGCGCCGTCGAAGTTCATCACGCAGGTGGCCGAGGCCTTGATGCCCATCTTGTGCTCGATGGAGCCGCAGCTCACGGCGTTGCGCGCGCCGAGGCTGCCGTCGGCGTTGACCATCACCTTGGGCACCAGGAACAGCGAGATGCCCTTCGGCCCGGCCGGCGCGTCCGGCAGCTTGGCCAGCACCAGATGGATGATGTTCTCGGTCAGGTCCTGCTCGCCGCCGGTAATGAAGATCTTGCTGCCGGTGACCTTGTAGCTGCCATCGGCCTGCGGCTCGGCGCGGGTGCGGATGATGCCCAGATCGGTGCCGGCATGGGCCTCGGTCAGGCACATGGAACCGGCCCAGCGGCCTTCGTACATTGGCGGCAGGTAGGTGGATTTCAACTCCTCGCTGGCGTGGGCGTCGATGGCCAGGCAGGCGCCGGAGCTCAGCGCCGAGTACAGCGCGAAGCTGGAACCGGCGGCGTAGAGCATTTCCTCGAAGGCTACGGCGAGCATCTTGGGCATGCCCATGCCGCCGTAATTCGGGTTGCCGGACAGGCCCACCCAGCCGCCTTCGGTGTAGGTGGCATAGGCCTCGCGGAAACCGGTCGGGGTGCGCACGTCGCCATCGACCCACTGTGCGCCTTCTTCGTCGCCGCTGCGGTTGAGCGGGGCGATCAGGCTGCCGGTGACCTTGGCCGCTTCTTCGAGGATGGCGTCGGCGGTGTCGGCATCGACGGTTTCCGCCAGGGCCGGCAGACGTGCCCACAGGCTCGGCGCCTGGAAGACTTCATGGAGGACGAAGCGCATATCGCGCAGCGGGGCGTTGAATTCGGGCATGGTGCAACCTCGACAGCAGTGGCGCCGCGACAGGCGCGGCGCGTGGAACGAAATGCGTCAGTCGGCTTCCGCCGGACTACGCGACTTATCCTTGATGCTGGTGAATTTAAGCAGATGGGTGCGTTCGACCAGGATGTACAGCGCCGCACCCGCGGCCAGGCCCCAGCCCGCGCCGTAGACGGCGAGCACCACACCCATGGTGCCGGCGATGCCGCGCTCGGTGTTGTTGTTGAGCTGCTCGAAACCGACCATCAGGCAGATGTAGCCGGTGAGAATCAGCGTCAGCGACAGGGCGATCGGCAGCACCGGCTGGAAGAAACTGACCAGCGGCAGCATGAACAGCGCGGCGAAACCGGTGATCCAGAAGGTGCCGGCGCCGCTGTAGATCGAGTCCATCGCCTTGCGCCCGTACTTGTAGCGCTCGGCCATGGTCGCCGCCACCGCCGTCCACAGCGGGCCAGCCAGGCCAGGGTAGGGCGCAAAGAAGGCATGCAGGGCGTTGCGGATGGCGGTCACCAGGTGAATTCGGTCGACGTTGTTTTCGATCACCTCGTCGGTGCGCAGTTCATCGGCGCGCTGCATCAGCGACTGGCCGACGATGATGTCGCCGAAGGCGATCACGTAGGCGATCACCGCGGTGGGCACGGCCAGCATGAACACGTCCAGGCCGGGGAAGCCGACGTTGAAGGGCAGGTAGTTCCACATTTCGCCGAAGGCCGGCGCGGTGATGCCCCATTTGACGTCCGGCATCTTGTACTCGCCCACGGCGATGCCGATGAAGATGGCGATCAGCATGCCCGGCACCATGCCGTAGTTGACGATCTTGCGCGCCAGCGGCACGCGCTCGGTCAGGCCCTTGAACGACACCGAGAACATCAGGTACAGGCAGATCAGGCTGCCCAGCACCAGAGAGATCGGCGTGTTGGCCAGGCGGCCGCCGGCGCTGATCTCGCCCATCAGTGCGGCGATGCCGGCACCGATGATGATGCCGCCCTTCATCGAGTTGGGGATCAGCCGCACCAGCGCGCTGCCCAAGCGGGTGACGCCGAGGAAGAGGAAGATCACGAACACCAGGAACTGTAGGGCGAACAGCGCCTGGATGGCCGCAGGACCCGGCTCGTAATTACCGAGAAACAGCAGCACCACCGGAATGCCGGGAGTGATCCAGCCGGGTACCAGCGGCACGCCGAGCAGCGCCGGCAGCATGAAGCCGATGCCGCAAACCACCACGTAGGCCAGGGCCACGTCGTAGGGCAGGCCGAGGTATTTCTCCAGCAGCGGGATCATCGCCAGGCTGACCACGAACATGATCAGTGCCTGCAGCATCTCGGCGGTTTCCCAACGGTAATGCACGAAGGGCAGGCGCACCTTGAACGGGCCGAGGGGCCAGTGCGGTTGCTCGTCGCCGTCACGGCGCTTGAAAATTTGCATGAGGGTTCTCCGTCGGCCGCCTGGGCCGGTTCTTGTTGTTGTGAAAACGGTGCGGTTTTGCCGTAGCCCGGATTGCATCCGGGCTACGTGATCAGAGCGCCTTGGCCATATCGCGCAGGACGAACTTCTGGATCTTGCCGGTGCTGGTCTTGGGCAGCTGGGTGAAGACCACGGTCTTGGGCACCTTGAAGCCGGCCAGGTGCTCGCGGCAGAAGGTCATGATCTCGGTTTCACTGGCCTGCTGGCCGGTCTTCAGGGTGATGAAGGCGCAGGGCGTCTCGCCCCATTTCTCGTCCGGGCGGGCGACCACCGCCGCCTCCAGCACCGCCGGGTGGCGATAGAGCACGCCCTCGACCTCGATGGTGGAGATGTTCTCGCCGCCGGAGATGATGATGTCCTTGAGGCGGTCGCGGATTTCCACGTAGCCGTCGGCGTGGCACACGCCCAGGTCGCCGGTGTGGAACCAGCCGCCCTCGAAGGCTTCGGCGGTGGCGCTGGGGTTCTTCAGGTAGCCCTTCATCACGGTGTTGCCGCGCATGAAGATCTCGCCGATGGTCTGACCGTCACGCGGCACCGGCTCCAGGGTTTTCGGGTCGGCGACCATCACCCCTTCCAGAGTCGGGTAGCGCACGCCCTGGCGCGCCTTGATGGTGGCGCGTTCTTCCAGCGGCAGTTCGTCCCATTCGGCGTGCCACGCGCACAAGGTCACCGGGCCGTAGACCTCGGTCAGGCCGTACACATGGGTGACGTGGATGCCCATCTCCTCCACCGCGCCGATCACCTTCGCGGGCGGCGCGGCGCCGGCGACCATGGCCTTGACCGGGTGATCGATAGCCGCCTTGGCTTCGGCCGGCATGTTCACCAGGGCGTTGAGCACGATGGGCGCGCCGCACAGGTGGGTGACCTGTTCGTCGCGGATCAGGGTGAGGATCTTCGCCGGGTCGACGCGGCGCAGGAACACATGCACGCCAGCCAGTGCGGTGATCGTCCAGGGGTAGCACCAGCCATTGCAGTGAAACATCGGCAGGGTCCACAGGTAGACCGGGTGGTTGCCCATGTTCCAGGTCATCTGGTTGCCCATGGCATTAAGGAAGGCACCGCGGTGGTGATAGACCACGCCCTTGGGGTTGCCGGTGGTGCCCGAGGTGTAGTTGAGGCTGATCGCCTGCCACTCGTCGGTGGGCCACTGCCAGGCGAATTCGGGGTCGCCCTCGGCGAGGAAGGCCTCGTAGTCCAGGTCGCTGACTGCCTGGCCCTCGCCGTACTCGGGGTCGTCGACGTCGATCACCAGCGGCGGGTGATCGAGCATGCCGATGGCGGCGTGGATCACATCGAAGAACTCGCGGTCGGCGATCACCACCTTGGCTTCGCCATGCTGCAGCATGAAGGCGATCGCCTCGGCATCCAGGCGCACGTTGAGGGTGTTGAGCACCGCGCCGATCATCGGCACGCCGAAATGCGCTTCGAGCATGGCCGGGATGTTCGGCAGCATCACCGCTACCGTGTCGCCCTTGCCGATGCCACGGCCGGCCAGCGCCGAGGCCAGGCGTCGGCAACGCGCGTAGGTTTCGGCCCAGTTGCGGCGAATCGAGCCATGCACCACGGCCGGATAGTGCGGGTATACCGCCGCGGTACGTTCGATGAAGCTCAGGGGGCTGAGGGCGACGTGATTGACGGCGGCGCGGCCGAGGCCCTGCTCGTAGATCGACATGGCGGATACACCTTTGGCTGATTGTTAGCTCTGGTTATTCCGGTAATGATGCAGGCATTACCGAAGCTTGCTGGTGATAATTTATAGGTCATTTCTATTTTGTATGGAAGTTGTACCAAGGTTTTATAGAATAACTACTATATGAAGACTGACGCTCATCTTTCCGCGGTTCCCCTGCAGTCCTGGCTGCGCATCCAGCGCGAGGCGCCGCCCCTGGGCGAGCGGGCCGAGGCCCTGCGCCAGGCTCTGCTGGGTTGCCCGCAGGTGCGCCAGGCCTGGTACCTGGCCTGGCAGCCGGCCAGTCGTACCTACGCTCAGATGGACGACGGGCCGCGTCTGCCACCGGGCATGGGCGACCCGCTGGAGGCCAGTGACGAGACGCTGTTCGCTGCGCTTGGTGAGCAACCGAGCCTGCCCTTCGACGCGCTGCGCCGGATGCC